>JAQUXG010000087.1 GCA_028692515.1 Kiritimatiellales bacterium
ATCCGCTGGGGGTTGATGCATTCGGCGGAGGCGAAGGCGACGAGTCCGTCAACCGTTTCGACATCGCAATATTCTTTTTCGAAGTCAGACCACTCTTTTTCTTCGAGCAGTTTGTCGAGGCGCTGGTTGAGTGTTTTGCACTTTGCACAGCCTTCTTTACCGAACACTTTGATTTTATAGGGTTTTGCCATGGTTAAATCTCCTGATTAAAACGATTAGCCTTTTGCGGTGACCATCTCGGCACACTGGTCGGCGGTTTCGATGTTGTACTGACCTTTTTGCCGCGCTTTGAGTTCGCCAAAGCGTTTGGATTTATTCCAGTTCTGAATTTTGCTGAAGTAACCGACCACGCGGGTTTCGCCGACGACATCCGTTGACTGACAGGCGGGGCAGGTTTCGATTAAGCCGCGTACCTGATGGTGGCAGTTGTTGCAGAAGGTGAACTCCGGAGAGATGCAAACCTGTGCCGACTGCGTGCGGAAGAACGTTTCGGTCATCAGCTTCTCAATCGAGGCGGACGAGGGTTGTTCTTCGCCGACGAAGGCGTGAGTGATGGCCCCGGACTCAATCAGGCTGTGATATTTGGCCTGCTCGACGATACGGCCAACCAGTCCGACCGGAGCGTCGGCGGTTAGATGCACCGAGTTGGTGTAGTAACAGACATCTTCGGATTCGCCTTTGACAATGTCTTTGGCTTCGTCGTTGAAGTAGATCAAGTCGGTTTTGGCCAGACGGCGCGCGGCGCTTTCGGCGGGCGATTCTTCCAGCGTGAACTTGAGGTTGTACTTTTTGCTCAGTTTTTTGGTGCGGGTGTACATGTGGGCTACGATTCGCAGACCGAACTGCTGGGCTTCGTCGCTGTCGTGCAGTTCCTGACCGATCAGGAATTTGACGGTGTCGTTGACGCCGATCAAACCGATGATATAGGTGCAGGTTTCGAGGTTGACGTACGGCTTGCCGTCGTTGGATTCTTTGCCAATCTGCCAGAGCGGATGGCCGTTGCCGCTCATCATTTGAGAGATCTTGGCTTTTTTCTGCAGATGGGCCTGCGCGCAGAGTTCCATCATGCTGTCGATTTCATCGTAGAAGTTTTTCAGAATGTCGCCGCCCTTATGCGCCGCGCGGTAGGCCGCCTGCGGAATGTTGATGGTGACGTTCTGGAAGCCGCAGAAGCGCATATTTTCGGGGTGGCGCAGCATGCGGTTGTCGCTGATGGTGGTGCGCAGACGGCAGCAGGCCGAGAGCGTGACTTCATCGCGGTCGAAGATGAAATAGGTCGAACCGTTCTTCGCGGCCAGATCGCAGGCCGCCTGATAGATCTGGTATTGCTCCGGATCGGTGAACGTTTCGTCGCTGATATGGAAGTCGCATTTCGGGAATTCAAAGATGCGGCCGTTGCTGTCGCCGTCGCCGAAGACTTCGAGCAGGGCGCGGCAGAATTCCTGACTTTCTTTGGTGTAGTCGCCGTAGGTGACGATTTTTTCGCCACGCGCTGCGAGGTCGGCGGCGATGGCTGCGTCGTATTCCAGGCCGTCTTTGCCTTTAAGTTCGCGCATCACCAAGCGTTTGGAGCCGTCGGCTTCGGTGAGGAGGAGATCCATCATCTTGTAGCCGCTGACATCAAGGTCTTCGCGCAGCACTTCGTCGAGGTACACCTTCATTCCGGATTTCAGGCGGATCATATAGCGTCCGCCCGGGCCGATGGCCGGAACGGTTTTCATGTAGCCCGGCACGCCGGAGTGAATGTTAAAGTCGAGGAACAGGGTCTGGCCGCCGCGGCTGAAGGCGTTCTGTGAGCCGTTGAAGATCAGCTCCTGCGCAATCTGCTTGAGCTCGCTCGGGTTCATGCCTTCGAGGTAGGGGGCGTAGAGAATATTGATGTAGGCGATGCCGAGCGCGCCGGCATAGTTGGCCTGCATGGAGGCGAGGAAGGTGTTCAGATGACCGGTTAGAACCGAGGCCGACTTGGCCGGGCTCGATTCGGTGTTGAGATTAATCAGTCCCTTAAGACCGTATTTTTTGACGTATTCGATTGAGTGGCTGGAGCAGTACACGCGGTGCGGGTAGCCGAGGTCGTGCAGATGCACCGCGCCGGTATTGTGTGCGCGTTTGATGTCGGGCGTGAAGATGGTGTCGAGCGCCCACTGTTTAAGAACCAGTTCAGCGATGCCGAGGTTCACCGCTTCGGGGTTATTATTGACGATGTTGCTGTTTTCGGTGGATTTGGTGAACATCAGTCGTTCGACGTAGTCGAGCGGAACGCCGTAGAGGGAAAGGTCGCGAAGCTGGGCGGAGAATCCGCGTTCGGCCAGCTCGTTGTTGACCATTTCGCGGATGAGTGTCGTGTTGACCGTGTTGATTTTCCCGGCGATGATGCGGTTTTCAACCGCCTTGGCAATGCTGATGGCGGTGTCAACGGCCAGATCGGTTTTGTCGATGATCTGTTTGACGATGCGTTTGCGATCCCAAGGCAGGGTGACTTCGGCGGAGTGCGATTCGACCAGAAGCAGGCTGGCGTCGGTGACATCCACCTTGTCTTTTTTCATGCTGCCGTCACGCACGCGGATGCTGTTACGGGCCAGTTCGCGCTGTTTGCGGTAGCGTTTGTAAGCGGCGACAACGAGGGTTTCGCCGCTTTCAGCCAGTAGAATTTCGACCAGATCCTGTACGTCTTCGATATGCGGCGTGCGTTTGCCGTCGGCTTCAGCGCGCACAAAAAATTCGGACTGAGGGTTGCTGAGCTGTTCGAGTACCTGCGCCGTGATTTTCGGAGCCAGACCTTCGTTGCGCGGAGTGTTCTGCTTGCGAGAAACTTCTTCCACCGCCATATGAATGGCCATTTCAATTTTTTTGGCGCTGAAAGGTACGATCAGGCCCGAGCGTTTGCGAAATCCGTCGAAAAGTGTATTTTTTGCTGTAATTGTTTCAGCCATAGAATTTTCCCCCTGTTGATAACCTGTTTGTAAGTGGCTTTTATTTACTTAATGTTCGCTGAGCGACAGGAGAAAAATTATCCAAATGCTGTATAGCTGTCAAATTAAACCACAACATATTGTGTTTTCTGTGTAACTGCATGATTCCGAAAACCTTCCGAAAAAAAAGCCCTTTACATGTTAGTTTCCCGTTAAAAACGCCTCCAAACATTGGGAATCATAGAAGGGGGCTTGGTGTGTATTTTCCGGACAGTCGGATTCGGGTATCAATTGCGACAAACAGAACCGGGTAATTTTTTTGGTCAGGTGCCTCAACCGCTATGGTGGAGAGGCGGAACGCGTCGCGACCCCAAACGAATCGAGCAATACTCCGTTGAATTTGATCCGGAAAGTGTCTGGGTTGTAGAACTCTGGGGGACGCCGTGCAGAGGGTGCTATGGTGCATTTTAGAAATCGAATCTGCGGCGTTTTGGAAAACCGTCGTCCGGCACGGGCTCTGATTGACACGGTATCGGTGTAAAGGTACAGTCTGCGGCCTATTTATGAAAAACGACCTGCAACTTGAAACGCTCCGGCACAGCACGGCCCATGTTATGGCCGCCGCCGTCTGCCGGATTTACGACAACGTCCTGCTCGATATCGGTCCTTCGACCGACGACGGCTTCTACTACGACTTTGACATGCCGCAGCGCCTGACACCGGATGATTTTCCGGCGATTGAGGCGGAAATGGCGAAAATCGTCGCCGAAGATCTGCCGTTCGAGCGCATCGAAGTCAGCCGCGACGAAGCGACGAAGATGCTCGCCGGGCAGAAATATAAGATCGAACGTCTGGCCGACATCCCCGAAGGCGAGGCAATCAGTTTCTATAAATGCGGAACCTTTTTCGATCTCTGTCGTGGCCCTCACGTCGAAAGCACCGGTAAGCTGCGCGCCTTCAAACTGTTGAGTGTTGCCGGCTCCTACTATCGCGGAAAAGAAACCAACCCGATGCTTCAGCGTATCAACGGCACGGCGTTTACCAACGACAAGCAGCTCGGCCTTTATCTCAAGCAGATTGAAGAAGCCAAGTTGCGCGATCATCGCAAGCTGGGTAAAGAGCTCGATCTGTTCAGCATGCACGAAGAAGTCGGTCCGGGCCTGATCCACTGGCATCCGAAGGGCGCACGCATTCGCTCGCTAATCGAAGACTTCTGGCGTCAGGAGCATTTCCGCAACGGCTACGAACTGCTCTACACCCCGCACGTCGGCAAAGCCAATCTCTGGCAGACCTCCGGCCATCTCGACTTCTATAAAGAGGGCATGTACGCCCCGATGGAAATCGACAAGTCGGACTATTACGTCAAGCCGATGAACTGTCCGTTCCACATCAACATTTATAAATCCGACATTCGTTCTTATCGCGACCTGCCGTTGCGCTGGGCCGAACTGGGCACAGTGTACCGCTACGAAAAAGCGGGTGTTCTCCACGGACTGCTGCGCGTACGTGGTTTCACGCAGGACGATGCGCATATTTTCTGCACACCGGAGCAGATCGAAGACGAAATCAAAGAAGTTTTGCGCTTCTCGACCTTCATCTGGAAAACCTTCGGCTTCGAAAGCATTACCGCCTATCTTTCTACGCGACCCGAAAAAGCCGTCGGCGACCCGGCCCGCTGGGAACAGGCGACCGTCTCGCTTGAATCCGCGCTCAAGGCCTCCGGCCTTCCCTATGAAGTGGATGAAGGCGGCGGTGCGTTTTACGGCCCGAAGATCGACCTCAAGATCAAAGACGCCATTGGTCGTGAGTGGCAGATGAGCACTATCCAGTTCGACTTTAATCTGCCCGATCGTTTCGACCTTAGCTACATCGGCGAAGACGGCGAGAAGCATCGTCCGTACATGGTGCATCGTGCGCTCTTCGGCAGCATCGAGCGCTTCTTCGGAATTCTGGTCGAGCACTACAGCGGGGCTTTTCCGGCGTGGCTTGCGCCCGAACAGGTGCGCGTGCTGCCGCTTTCCGAAGACCAGCTGGATGCCGCCGCCGATATGGTGGTGGAACTGCGAAAGCAGGATATCCGCGTTACTATGGATCATAAATCCGGCAAGATCGGCGCGAAAATCCGCAACGCACAGATGGACAAAGTGCCGTATATGCTGGTACTCGGTGCCAAAGAAATTGAAGCCGGTACGGTCGCTGTACGTGACCGCACTGGCGCTCAGGAAGTTATTACGCTGGCTGATTTTGTTGAAAAATTGAAAACAGCTGTGCAAGATAAGGCGTAAGTTGAAGAAGAACCCAGGGGGAAGTTATCGCTAATCCGAATTATAAAGAGAGGCCGCGCAGAGAGTTCGGCCCACGAATGAACAATCAGATCCGTGTGCCGGAAATTCGTTGCATCGACGAAAACGGCGAACAGATGGGAATCATCCCGACCCGCCAGGCGCTCGTCCGCGCTCACGAAGCAGGTCTCGACCTCGTCGAAATCTCAGCCACTTGCAAGCCGCCGGTCTGTCGCATCATGGACCACGGCAAGTTCAAGTTTGAGCAGGATAAGAAGAAAAAAGAGCAGAAAAAGAAGCAGACGGTTGTCAAACTCAAGGAAGTCAAATTCCACGTCAACGTCGGCGACCACGACTATCAGACCAAGTTGCGTCACGCGCATGACTTTATTGCCGGCGGCGACCGTGTCAAAGTTTCACTCATGTTTCGTGGAC
Source organism: Kiritimatiellales bacterium (assembly GCA_028692515.1). GTDB lineage: Bacteria > Verrucomicrobiota > Kiritimatiellia > Kiritimatiellales > Tichowtungiaceae > Tichowtungia. The sequence goes on from JAQUXG010000087.1 coordinate 5,630, forward strand.
GTGAAAACGCCCACCGCGAACTCGGGTTCGAACTGATGAAACGCATCATTGCCGATTGCGCTGAAATTGCGACCGTTGAGCAGAACCCGCGCCTGATGGGCCGCAACGTCTTCATGATGCTCATTCCCAAAAAAACCAAGTAGTTTTCCCGCGTCACTCGCTTGCGCGAGCAAGCGGCTGGCAAGGTTTGGAAAAACGAAGCCGCCCCGGAACTCCGGAGCGGCTTTTTTATACCAGCGCCCCGTTGCGTCGTATAGGAATTTCCCCGCGAATCACACGAATGAACACGAATTATTCAAGTTTCTAATTCGAGAAGTTTCGCGTGACTCGTGGGCAATTATTTTTCTAAAGTTTGGAAGAGTACGACGCCATCGAGGTGAAATTCCAGCTTCAGGCCGTATTGTTTTTCCAACCATTGGAAACTTTTGCGGGAGAAAAAGCAGAGATGCGTCGCGTCGTCCTTGTAAAACCACTTCTCGAACGGCGGAGTTTCGTCGCGCAGCTGCGTCATAATACCGATCCAGCCGCCGGGCTTTACCAGTCGTAGAAAACGCCCAAACTCTTCGTGCGGATTCTGGAAGTGCTCCATCGTTTCCGAACAGGTCAAAAAATCATACTGTATCTCTAGCGCCGACGGATCATTGAAATAGTGGAGATCGTAGTTGTCGCAAGTGAATCCGGCTTCCTCGAATAGAACGGAGAGGGTCGGCTCGCGGCCGCAGCCGAAATCCAGCCCGTGCGCGCCGGGCGGAAGAACTTTTTCCAAAGGTTGGAAAAGGCGGTTTAAAAAGTTCCGATATCCGGAATCCATCAAGCTGTGACTGTGAAAATCGTAGCGTTCCTTTTCCGCTTTGAGCGACAAGTGGAACTCCGGCGGGACAAAAACCAGATCGCATTCCAAACATTGGAAAAACTCCCGTCTGCTGTTGCGGTAGAACAGCTCCGTCGCCACGCTTCCGCACAGCGGGCAGGTCATATTGTTTTCTGACTTTGTCATCTGGCCCGCCAATATGCCGGATCAGCCCGCCGGATGGAATCTCCAAACCGCAGATGAACCCGTTTGACGAAGAATTCGCAACCAACTAGACTCACCTCCATTCAGCGTCTGGCAATTTCGTCATGACACACAAAAGGCACTAAAATGAACCAACACATTTTACATTTTTTAGCGATAATCATCGGAATCATTGCTGTTATCGCAATTCAAGGCGGACTGATTTTAGGCGGGAGCAAATCAGCAGGGGTCAAGCGAGCGACATATTCGAGTTCAATTTCAATTGCCCTTCAATGCTGGGGCTTTTCCGTTCTTGTTGGTGTTGTTAGCATGCCACTGGCTAACGTCATGATTTTGTGGATGATTCCAAAC
>JAQUXG010000088.1 GCA_028692515.1 Kiritimatiellales bacterium
TGGTGGCATTTCGGCTGGTCACAGTGCTACCGGATGACAAAACACGGACATTGTACCCTCTGGAAGAATCCATTCCGAAAGTATATCAGCTACCAGCTTCACAGCTGGGTTGCATTCCCGGCGGAACGACGCAAAAAATGGCAGGCTAAAGCAGATGGCGCGTTTGCTTTCATGAGCGGTAAAAAAGCATTCACGGAGTCCGGTTCTCCGCAAATGTCAGGTTGAGTTGAAACGTCAGGAGGGTATCCCGGTGAAATGGTATTTTGCATGCAACAATCAGAGTCCCGACTACGAATACATGATCAAGGCGGCCGTCGAGTCTGCCCTGCAGAACACCTCCCTGCAACCGCACTTTCTCTATGACGGAACGCCGGACGGACTGACCGCCTGGCTGGAAGAAAAGGGCGTAACGGTGATCTACCACCGGGCAAGCTTCTATGACCGGTTAAAGTCGTTCTACACCCCGGAAAAGCTGAAAACCGCCAGTGGAACATTCATGCGTTGCGATATTCCTCTTATTGAAACCACAGATGAACGGGTTCTTTACACCGACTGTGACGTGCTGTTTCTAAAGCCCATTGAGCTGGCGGACTTTCCTGAAACGCCCGTCTTCGCCTGTGCCACCGAATCATGGAAAGACGACTGGTCCATTCTCAACACCGGCGTCATGTTGATGAACATCCCGAGTCTCCGGAAAACTCATCCGGCGTTTAAAGCATACATTGAATCCCATCTTCCTGAACTGGATGTATTCGACCAGTCCGCCTACAACCTGTTTTATTCAGGCCAAAGTACAAAACTGCCTCTGGAGTACAACTGGAAACCCTATTGGGGAAACAATCCGCAGGCAAAAATTATCCACTTTCACGGGCCGAAACCTCACGATCTGATTCGGATTCTGCGTTCGGAACCGGCTCCCGATATTTATGAGCTTCTGTTTAAGTTCAATCGTTCCAGCAGCATTTACTACCTCAGTCGGTTCTGTAAATATTCCGGTGCGCTCGCGCTCAATCCCGAAGAGGCGTTTCAGACCGGAGTTGATTTTCTCTCCGGTGTTCTGCTGAAAAAAGAAGCCGAGATCAAAGCTCTCTATAAAAAACTGATATGGAGAAGATTTAAGAAAAACTGCCGGAATTCCCTGCAGAAAATTATGCCGAAACCGAAGTCTTAGCTCTTTTGCGCCACATCCGTGAGCAGAAAAAGTGCCGGGTATTTTCACCAATCCGGAGAAACTTATACTCCAAACAGCTGTAGGCATAAGCGCCTGGAGAAAACGTTTCGCGCAACAGGGCGAGGGACTCCTGATATTCCGGTAATCCGCACTTTTTCATCTGATACATCCAGCGGAACCGCATGCGGCGGGTCTTTGCCTCCGGCATATATCCGCCCAGTCGGGTCAATTCCGGCAGATGCAACCCCGCCTCGCGATTAACCTCCGTCTGCTGCCCGGCATGCCGCCGGAAACAGCAGAGCGGCTCAGCTAGATAAGCCAGATCGCCTTTCTGCAGCAGATGCAGCCACATCTCCAGATCCACCAGCTGCCGGAAGGTCACATCAAACCCGCGCACAGCATCCGCTTTGCGAAAAAGCACCGCCGTCGGTTCGCCGATCCGATTCACACTCCGTTCCAGACACTGCGCAGACAACACTCTTCCGTCAACCCGATGATCGTTCAATCCCAGTGAATTCCACATTCCAATTGTCCGCGAGTTTTCATCCATCAGTTCTCGCGCGGAAGCCGCCAGCGCAACGCCGGGAAGACTCATCGCCTCAACCAGCCGTCGCAGGGCGTAAGGACGATTAAATTTATCATCGGCCAAAAGATATTTAATGTATGTCCCGCGCGCCTGCTGAAGACACCAGTTCCAGTTCTCCACCATCCCGAGATTTTTCTTATGCCGAACAAACCGGATGCGGGAATCCTTCGCTTCATACGAACGGCAGATTTTCTCCGTATTGTCCGTCGAGGCATCATCCGAAATAACCACTTCAAAATCGGTAAAATCCTGATCCAGTGCCGACTCAATCGCCGCCGGCAGATAGCGGGCGTAGTTGTACGTAGGAATCAGAATGCTGACTGCCGGGTTTTTCTTCATGTTGGCGCAACCCCTACCGAAAGCAAATCCTGTCGATCCACTCTTCGAAGGCATCGGCTCCGGAAAGCATTTCAATTTCCACACGCAGATAAAGCACAGGCAGGTCGCAGCGGTCGATCAGCGGAAACCGCACCGCATCCTTTTCCGTGGTGATAATCAGCTCCGCACCGGCTTCTACGGCACGGTTGATTGTTTCAATGATTTCCTGCTGAGTATAGCGATGATGGTCCGCATATTGCGCACTGTGAACAATCTCCGCATCCAAACCCCGCAACCCGTTCTCAAAGCCTTCCGGCACAGCGATCCCCGAAACCGCTGCGACTTTTCTCCCCTTCAGAAAACGGAGTTCAACCCGCTCACGGGTGTAGAGATTTTCGAGATATTTGGTACTGTGGCGGCACTCTGAAATTTCGGCGTGCTTATTGAGTTCGCGCAATTTCGCCTTCAACTCGGGCGCGCCTTCCGGCGGACATTTGGTGATGAAAATAAAGCCGGCGCGTTTCAGATTGCGCATCGGTTCGCGAAGCAGGCCGCGCGGCAAAACACGGTTGTAACCGAATGGATTGGTGTAATCGACCAGTACAATATCAAGTCGATGCTGCAGTTTGAGATATTGAAAACCATCGTCGAGCACCAGCGTGTCACAGCCAAACTTCTTAATCGCGTATTTGCCCGCCTTGACACGATCCTTATCCACCAGCACCACCACCTCCGGCAGATTGGACGCCAGCATGTACGGTTCATCCCCGGCCAGATCCGAGTTGAGCAGCAACCGCTGTCCGTCGGAAACTACGCGAGGCAGGCGTTCTTCCTTCTTCAATATTTTTTCCCAGAGCGGCGTCTTTTTGCTCTTGTACCCGCGGCTGAGAATCGCCACTTTGCGTCCCTTTTGCTGCAGCGAACGGGCGAAGGTTTCCACGATCGGGGTCTTCCCGGTTCCGCCGACAGTCACATTGCCGACGCTGATCACCTGACAACCCAGCGTGCTGGCACGGATAATCCGGTGTTTATGCAACAGCAGCCGCAACTGAACCAGTGCACTGAACAGCCAGGAAAGTGATTTCAGGAAACCGCGCAGACAGGAGGCACGCTTTCCGCGAGTCTCCTTGGCGATCACTTTCAGCAGCCGTTGTTCAAGACGTTCATTTGAGCGGTTCGGCATAAAATCTATCCTTCTAAAACCAACTGGTCACTAACGCCGTCCGCACCCGTTAACCGTACGGTGACGTGCGTATGACCCGCTTCCGCCAGCAGGGTTTCAAACGTCGCGCGGGCGTGGCGGGGACTGTTGCAATCCGAGCTCAAGTGCGCAAGAAAAAGATGCTGCAACCCGTCCCCGGCGATTTCCGCCATCAGCGTTGCCGCTGCCCGGTTGGAAAGATGTCCCTGATTGCCGCGAATCCGCTGTTTCAGGCTCCACGGACGGGGGGCTTCGTGTAGAAGCTCCTCGTCGTGATTGGCTTCGATCACCACCGCATGACATTTGCGCAGCTTTTCGCGGACCAGATTGGTTACCACCCCGAGATCGGTGACGACGCCAATCGAAAACGTTCCGGCGCGGAGAACAAACCCGACCGGCTCATAGGCATCGTGCGGAACAGAAAACGGTTCAACCGTGAGATCACCGATGGTAAACGGCGATCCGGTGGTGAATCGACGGCAATCCAGTCCGGCCTGCTTGCTATCGCGCAGAATGGCATCCAGCGTTCCGCCGTTGGCGTAAACCGGAATCCCGTGGGTTTTCTGTAAAACCCGGATGCCTGAAATATGATCGCCATGCTCGTGGCTCACGCAGATCGCGGAAATATCCTCCACCCGCTCGCCGATTTCTGCCAGCCGCTCCGTCGTTTTACGCGCCGAAAGCCCTGCATCAATCAGAATGCGGGTCGTTTCGGTGCCAATGAATGTGCAGTTTCCCGAACTGCCGCTGGCTAATACGCAAAGTTTCAAGCTCATAGAATTCAAATTTGGGTGTTACAGCCGAAGCTGTTCTGTGTTATTGATTAGCCCGTAATTGTTAGACAGGATCGGGAGTTTGTAAACCCAAATGGCAGAACAGTATCTAGGACACGTTCAGGTACAGCGGATGGAGCAGTCGCTCACTCCGCAGATGCTTCAATCCCTTAAAATTCTGCAAGCCCCCATTCTCGACCTTCAGACCATGATCCGCGAAGAAATGGATCAGAACCCTACCCTTGAGCGCGATGCCCCTGAAACCGAAGAATCCACCGACTTCGCCGAGGCCGCCCGTGACGAACTGCGCGAAGAGCGCGAACTTGGCGAGCTGACCGAACTGGCCGAATGGGACGCCGATTTCCGCAGCAACCGCGAAGTCCGCTCCTCGCAGGCCGACGATGACCGTTATCAGTTCATGATGGACTCCATCGAAGGGGCCGCCTCGCTTCAGGCCCATCTGCTCGAACAGCTCACCCTCGCCGGACTCGACGGCCGCGAGCGCGGTATCGCCGAAGTGCTCATCGGCAGCATCGACGACGACGGCTATCTCCAGCTCGACCTCGACGGAATTATCGGCTCCACACCGGAATTCCCCGAAGAGCTCTTCGACCGCATCATCACCGTCATTCAGGGCTTCGACCCCGTCGGCGTCGGTGCCCGTAATCTGAAAGAATGCCTGCTTCTGCAACTCCGGCATCAAGGGAAAGGCGACTCGCTTGAAGCCGTGCTCGTGCGCGACCACCTCGACAAGCTCGGCGCTCACCAGTACGAACAGATCGCCCGCGCCATGCACCTGCAGCCCGAAAAGATCAAAGAACTCTCCGATGCAATTGCCGATCTTGACCCAAAGCCCGGTCGCAACTACACAGCGGATAAAACCGAATACGTCGTTCCGGAAATCAGCGTGGAAAAGAAAGACGGTGTCTGGATCGTCACCCAGAACAAAAGCCCCTATCCGCGCCTCTTCATCAGTTTAAAATATCTGGAGCTGCTCAAGGATAAAACCACCGCCGCCGACACCCGCAAATACATCCGCGAAAAAATTGCCAAAAGTAAATTCTTCATCCGCAGCATCGATCAGCGGCAGGACACCATCTACCGCATCGCCTGTGAAATTGTCCGTGTACAGAAAGATTTCTTCGAAGAAGGCGTCTCGGGTCTCAAACCGCTCACCATGAAGACGGTTGCCGACGTGCTTGAAGTCCATGAAACCACCATCAGCCGCGCCTGCAACGGCAAATACATGTCCACCCCTCAAGGCACCTTCGAATTCAAATATTTTTTCACCACCGGCGTTGTTCAGGCCGACGGACGCATCATCTCCAATGCCGCCATCAAAAGCGCACTGGCCGACATCGTCCGCTCGGAAAGCAAGCGCCGCCCGCTCTCCGACCAGCGCATCGCCGACGAACTCAGCAAACAGGGGCTCGACATCGCCCGCCGCACCGTCGCCAAATACCGCGAACAGCTAAAAATCCTTCCCGCCCGCCTCCGCCGCCAAACCTAACAAGAAATTGATCCATTTTTTACAGAAGGAAACGAAGTAGATCAAAACCACAGGAATAAAGGTTTCCACCCCATCCTTCGTTACCTTCTGTTGAAATATTCTCATGACAACCCTGCATATCACCAAAGACGAAATCAACCGCCTGCCGATGAAGCAGTATGAAGGATCGATTCATCTCATCCGCACGCCGGAAGAAGCAGAACAAGCGGTTGCGGAACTGAAACAGGAAACTCTGCTGGGCTTCGACACCGAAACCCGCCCCACTTTCCGCGTCGGTGAATACTACCAACCCTCCCTCCTGCAACTGGCAACCGGCAAAGAGGTCTTTCTATTTCAACTTAAACTCACCGGACTCACCGCTGGACTCCGCGAGGTGCTATCCGGTTCGGACATTCTGAAATCCGGCGTATCGATCAAAGACGACCTCAGTGAACTGCGCAAACTGGCCGACTTTGAACCCGCCGGATTTATCGAACTGGCAACGCACGCAAAAAAAGCGCACATCAAAAACCTCGGACTGCGCGGACTCGCCGCTTTGCTGCTCGGCTTCCGCATTTCCAAGCGCGAGCAGGTCTCTAACTGGGCGAAAAACGAGCTGACCGAGTCCCAGCTCCGCTACGCCGCCACCGACGCATGGCTCGGCCGCGAAATCTACCTGCACATGGACGGGATGGGACTGATTAAAAACAAATAGCGCCATTGACAGCGCTATTAAAAGCGCTTTTAATAGCGCTGTTTAAGGAGCTTTAATGAAATACGTAACCGCCAATGAGTTGAAGAGAAACGGGATTTCCGTCGTGAACGAGGCCGTCGCCGAATACGGCGAGGCGGTCATTTCGGTTCGCGGAAAAAGCAAATACGTCATCCTCGACACCGAAACCTACAACCATCTGCGCGAATGCGAAATTCTTGCCGCCGCAGCTGAAGTCCAGGAGGACATCAAGGCCGGGCGCTACGTTGTAGAAACTGCCGAAGAGCACATCGCAAGGATCCGCAAATATGCCTGAGTACCAGTTTCTCAACACGAAGCAGTTCCTTAAACGAGAGGAACGATTTCTTAAGAAACACCCAGACATTATCCCTCAATACGAAAAAACAATTCAATTGCTGGGAAAAGATCCGTACCACCCTTCTCTGAGACTTCACAAACTCAAGGGCCACCTTCAGGCCTATCACACGGTCTCGATCAACATGAAATACCGCATCACCATTGAGTTCATCATTCAGGACAAAATGATCATTCCGGTGATGATCGGATCACATGATGAAGCTTACCGCTAAACCGCCGAAATTTTTACCGGCGCGCCATTAAGCAGATTAAATGAGATCGGACAGCGGGCATCCACTTCGTGAATGAAGGCTTCTTTTTCCTCCACCGTCATGTCGGCGTCGATGTCGGC
>JAQUXG010000089.1 GCA_028692515.1 Kiritimatiellales bacterium
GCCGCCGCCAATAATGCTGACGCTGTCAGAATCAGCAACCGCCTGGCAAATCGAGAAGGTGCCTTTGGCGAACGGAGCCATTTCGAAGCAGCCCATCGGACCGTTCCAGACCACCGTTTTGGCTTTGGAAATTTCAGCGCTGTAGAGTTCGATGGTCTTCGGGCCGATATCAAGAGCCATCCAGCCGTCTTCGATGTTTTCGCCGACCACCTTGACATTGGCTTCAGCGGAAAACTTGTCAGCGGCGATGTTGTCGAGCGGGAGCATCAGCTTGACGCCTTTGGCTTCGGCCTGCGCCAGAATTTCTTTGGCGAGTTCGACCTTGTCGTCTTCAACCAGCGATCCGCCGATCGGGAAACCTTTGGCTTTATAGAAGGTGTAGGCCATGCCGCCACCGATGAGAATGGCGTCGCATTTGCTCATCAGGTTGATGACGACGTCGATTTTTCCGGAGATCTTCGCGCCGCCGATGATTGCGACAAACGGTTTTGCAGGCGCTTCGAGCGTTTTGCCGAGATATTCGATTTCCTTTTCGAGCAGGAAGCCGGCGGCGCACTGGTCGATGTATTTGGTGACCACGGCCATGGAGGCGTGCGCGCGATGCGCGGTACCAAAGGCGTCGTCGACATACACGTCGCCGAAGGTGGCGAGTTCACGGGCGAAAACATCCTGTTTGGCTTTCATCTCTTTCTTCGCGGCGGCTTTTTCTTCATCGGTCGCGTCGTCGGCCAGCTTGGCTTTGCCTTCTTCTTCGGCATAGAAACGGAGATTTTCGAGAACGAGAATTTCGCCGACTTTCAGACCGTCGACCAGCGCTTTGACTTCCGGACCAATGACATCGGGAGCGAGAGTGACTTTGGCGCTGACCAGTTTTGCAAGGCAGTCGGCGGCGGGTTTAAGCGTGAACTCGAGGTTCTTTTTGCCTTTCGGGCGGCCGCAGTGGCTCATCAGAACAAGCGAACCGCCGTTTTCGAGGACATAGTTGATGGACGGAAGCGCCGCAGTAATACGGGTATCGTCGGTGACTTTACCGTCTTTCACCGGCACGTTGAAGTCCACGCGCATCAGGACGCGTTTGCCTTGTACATTCAGATCACGAATCGTCAGTTTATTCATCGCAGATTCCTTTCAGGAGTTAAAAATCCCGTCGAATATAAGCAAAAAAGACCGCGAGTCAATCAGACTCCCGGTCGGCTTTTCGCCAAAATCCGGATCAAAAAGTTCCATTGCTCGGAAATTCCGCTATGCTGTCCCTCTTTTTGAAAGGACCTCATGAGCAAACCGCGCCCCAAAGAAGAAAACCCGATGATCAGCATCATGCTGAACGTCGTGATTCCCGTCATCATCCTGACCTACCTGAGTAAAGACAAATACCTCGGGCCGGTCTGGGGGCTTGTGGTTGCACTGATTCTGCCGATTGGTTACGGAATTCATACGCTAGTCAAAGAGAAACGCGCGGACTTTGTTTCGATCATCGGCATCATTAGCGTCCTGCTGACCGGCGTGTTTGGAATCCTGAAACTTCCGCCGCAGTGGATCGCCATTAAGGAAGCCGCCATCCCTCTGATTATTGGCTTGGCCATTATCATTTCGTTAAAAACGCCCTACCCGCTGATCAAAAAAATTCTGATGAGCGAAAAACTGTTCAATGTACCGCTGCTTCACGAAAAACTGCGCGAACAAGGCAATGAGGCGAAGTTTGAAAAACGGCTGGTCGGCCTGACGTGGGGCTTTGCCTCGTCGATGTTTCTTTCCTCCGCGCTCAATTACACGCTGGCGAAAATTATCCTGAAAAGTCAACCGGGCACGGAAGCCTTCACGGCTGAAATCGGAAAAATGACCGGGCTGAGCTATATCGTCGTGATGCTTCCCAGCATGGCGGTGATGATTGCGGTGCTGATCGCGTTGATCAAAACGCTCACTCATCTGACCGGACTGAAGATGGACGACCTGCTCGCCGAGCATCTGCAGGAACCGAAAAAGGAAGAAGCTCCCAACGCGTAACGAGTAATACGTAACAAAAACCGACCGCTCTGTATCCGTTTCTAAATTACGAATTACTCATTACGGATTACGTCAGATAATCAATCCGCTCTCTTTTTTCAGATCAGCAGGTGTGATGATCTTATTGGCCTGTTCACGTTGGTAGTGCTGTGCCTCTTCAATCATTTTATTCATCGCGTCTTCCATCGCCTGCGGGAATTTGGCGACCGCGTCTTCAAGCGTTTTGGCTTCGATTGCGCCTTGCAGCGGAAGCGGGCCGTGCGGGCTCATCAGCTGGGTGTGGCCGGTGAAAACTGCGTCGCGCGAATCGTCTTCAGAACCGTCGATTTTGATCGGCACCAGCTTGCGGATACCGCCGGTCTTGAGGTCGGTGTAAGATTCTTCGCGGTAGAGATTGGCAATGTCCATTTTGACATCGCTGAGTTTTTCGGGTTCTGTGCTCATAAGAATTCCTTTCTGAAATGAGCGGGGATTAAGCCACAGAAGAGCAACCGGTGAAACCCTCTTTTCGGGTTTTCTTTCCGTAAATGAGATCGTATGCTCAGCGCATCAAACAAGGAGTCGTCCATGAACAGCAAGCCCGCCGGATTCGTTGGGAAGGTCAAACAATTCATCACCTGTGACCTCTGGGAGCTGGAACCGAATTCCCTGTCAAAAGCCCGTCGTCACGGCCTGAAATTCCTGCGCGTCTGCACGCTGGTCTTCAAGGGCTTTAAAGAGGATAAATGCCCGATTCACGCCTCAGCACTCACCTTCACCTCCGTTATGGCATTGGTTCCCTTTCTCGTCATCCTCTTCTCTATCGCCAAAGGATTCGGCGTCGAAAAAGCCAGCGAACTGCTTCTCGAAAAATCCGCTGCATGGCCGGAAGCCCTTCAGCAGGCTGCCGCCAACATTATCACCACCGTTGAGTCCGCCAGTGCCGGAGCCATGGGAGGAATCGGGGGCGTTCTTTTCCTGTGGGTCGCCATCAAGATGCTCAGCAGCATTGAAGAAACCTTCAATCTCGTCTGGGGCGTAAAAACACCGCGTACGCTGATCGACAAAATCCGCAACTACATCGTCATTCTGGTCGCCGCACCGATCCTGATGATCGTCGCCACCTCTGGGCAACCGGTCATCATCGGCTTTGCCAGCAAGCTGACCTGGATGGGGCCACTCCTGAAAATCGGGTTGCAAGCCGTCCCGGTGCTCACCATGGCGATGGCCTTCACTATCATCTACATCTTCCTGCCTAACACCAAAGTCAAATTCTCTGCCGCCTTCACCGGTGCACTGGTCAGCGCCGTGCTGACTATCCTCTTCCAGCTGGCCATCATCAAACTCGGCATGGGCGTCAGCAAATACAACAAAATCTACGGCGCACTGGCCGCCATTCCGATCTTCCTCTTCTGGGTGCAGATGAGCTGGCAGATCATGCTGCTCGGTGCGGAAGTCGCCTTCTCTGTCCAGAACGCCGGCACCTATGCCCGCGAACGGCTCGCCGTCAACCCCAGCGCCCGCTCGCGCCTCTGCCTCGCCTTCGCCCTCATGAAGCGCATCACCGCCTCCTTTACCAAAGGCAAAGGCCCGTTTGACACCATCGCCTACGGAACCGCCAACCGCATTCCCGTCCGACTCATCAATGATGTGATCTCCATTCTGGCAGCAAACGGCCTCGTCGCCGAAGCCGCCGAAAAACAGGGCTGCTACACCCTGCTCCGCGACCCGGCGGATGTAACCGCCCGCGCCATCACCGACGCCATCCTGAATGAAGGAGCCGACCCGAACGAACTCGGCATGAAAGACGATTTTCCAATGTTTGGAAAAATTACAAACGCCAGTTTCCAAACATTGGAAAAAGAAGTTCTCAAGAACTTCTAACCGCTACAGAAGTTTTCACCCGAGCAAAGCGAGAGAGGCCCCGCAGATGCGGGGCAACGACCGTAGGGAGTGGCAATCCTTGGAAAAACAGCTCCTCAAGAGCTTTTAGTCGGTTACCGAAAAATAGACATTCCTGTCGTCTCACTGGAAATCATGAGCAGACAGGAATGTCTGAAAAGACCGCCTTTGCCGAGGCCGAAGAACCGGTCAGTCCAACTGGCGGCGGATCAAAAAGACAATTCCGGCAACTAACGCCATCAACGAAGCGGTGGCCGGTTCAGGAACAACGTTAACTTCAACGACGCGGAACCCGAAAGAGGAAAGCTCCATCGACGGATAGGTGTTGCCTGGCCCCGGCAAAAGCCAAAAATCCTCGTAATTACCGCCGGTGAAATCTCCTTCTGGATATTCCAGCCATTCGGCGACGTTGCCCATCATGTCAAACGTGCCGTTTTGCTCCACCGCTCCCGATCCGACGGCCCATGCACTGCCGCCTTCGTTGCCATAATTCGCATCCGTTTGAGAGGGCGCAATATCTGTTCCATTGGCATAGAACGAATAACCTGAAGCGTCGGGTTTGAAGTAGGCCGCCTTGTACCATTCGTCTATCGTCGGCAGGGCATAGGCCTTTCCATAGGTGGTAATAGCCGAAGCGCGGTCGGTGGACTGATAAACTCCGCCGCTGAAAACATACGCTCCGTCATCGACATTCCCGCTAGTGAGGTAATTGCAGTATTTCATTGCTTCGTAAAGCGAAACAAAACTCGCCGGGGCGGAAGCTCCCACCATGCGCGTGCCGTCGTTCCAGTAATCTTCGTTGCCGTTGCCCGCATCAGACGCCATGAACTCCGCAATCGTCACTTCGGTCGCTGAGATTTGGTAGGTGTAGCCCACCGCGCCATAGCCGGTGCTACCGTCCGCCGTGTTACCCGCGTTACCGATCGTTACAAACGCCGCCTGAGCCATCCCGCACAGCCCCACCAATCCCGCCAGTATCAACCATTTTGTCTTCATCGTTTTCTTTCTTTTTATTGCCGCAACAACCGAAAACCTGTGCGGATTGCCGGTAATTTAGTTGCCCGTCTCCAACGGCGCAAATTTAATCTAGAAAAAGGCGTCATTTTCTATGAGAGGGATATCATTACAAGCTATTGAAGGCATGCTCTTTAAGAAGACCGCCCCCTGCACAACACTCACTGTTCAATGTGCATTTAAAATTGAATGTTGTTTATTGAATCCTGATTCCCCTTTGCTTCCTTCGTTTCCTTCTGTAGAACGTTTCCCCTATGAATTTCCGTGAAGAACTGAACGAAGAGCAATACGCCGCCGTGAGCGCGCCGGACGGACCGTCGCTGGTGATCGCCGCCGCCGGAACCGGGAAAACCCGCACGCTGGTCTACCGACTTGCTTGGCTTGCCAGAGAACGAGAAATCGATCCTCGTCGCGTGCTTCTGCTCACCTTTACCAATAAAGCCGCCAAAGAAATGCTTTCCAGAGCCGAAAATTTGGTCGGCTTTGATGTTGGTCGGCCTTTTGCAGGAACTTTTCATCATTTTTCGGCGCGCGTCCTGCGCGAACATGCCCCCGAGGTCGGCTTCAATCATAACTACACCATCCTAGACTCAGACGACGCCAAAAAGCTGATGAAATCCTGCATCGACGAACTCGAGCTCGACGACAAACATTTTCCGAAACCGCAGGTGCTGCTCAGTCTCTACGGTCTCGCCTCCGGCTCGCAGAAACCGCTCGATGATCTGGCGTATGACTGGTTTGATGACGCGCCGATCGACATTGGCGATGTACTCAAGCTGCGCGATCATTACACGAAGCGCAAAAAAGATCTCAGCGTGATGGATTTTGACGATCTGCTCTTTTACGCGCTGAAACTTTTCCAAACCTCGGAATATGTCCTCCAAAAATATCAGAATAAATTTCAGTATGTACTAGTCGACGAGTATCAGGACACCAATACCATCCAAGCTAAAATCGTCGATCTGCTTGTCGCGAAGCACCACAACCTGATGGTGGTGGGTGACGACTTTCAGAGCATTTATTCGTGGCGCGGCGCGGACTACCACAACTTCCTCTCCTTCCCCAACCGCTATCCCGATACGCAAACCTACAAGCTCGAAACCAATTACCGCAGCACACCGGAAATTCTCGACGTCGCCAACGCCTGCATTAAAGGCAATCCGATGCAGTTTCAAAAGACGCTGCACGCCGTGCGCGAATCAATGGCCGAACCGGTTCTTGCCATGTTACGCGACGGCGACGAACAGGCGCGATATGTCATTTCGAAAATTGAAGAGCTGAAGCGTAAAGGAACCAAGCTCTCCGACATTGCCGTGCTCTACCGCTCGCACTTCCACGCCATGGAACTGCAAATGGCGCTGACCCACGCGCGCTTCCCCTATCAGGTGACGTCCGGCATCCGCTTTTTCGAACAGGCGCACATCAAAGATGCCTGCACCGTTCTGCGCCTGCTGGAAAATCCGCAGGACGAACTGGCCTTTAAACGGCTGGTTGAAATGTTTCCCAAGCTTGGGCCGAAAACCGCCGATAAAATCTGGAAAAAACTCGGATCGCGCTTCGAGGCCCGCACACCGGAGGCACACGCCAAACTGGTTCTCGCCCTGCCCGCCGCCTGCGAATCCATCTGGAGAGAGATTCAGCCCGTCTTTCTTGCGTACGAAAAAGAAAACCTCCGCGAAGATCCCGGCGAACTCATTTACCGTTTCAACAAAGCGTTCTACGGCGAATATCTCGTCGAAACGTTCGATAACGCCAAACACCGTCAGGAAGACCTCGACAGTCTGATCGACTTTACCGCGCGATTCGAAACCTGCGCCGACTTTCTCAGCGAAATGGCGTTGCTCACCAATCTCGATTCGGAAGCGGAAACCTCGCCGTCCGGGCAGGACGGCGTGTGCCTCAGCACCGTCCACCAGGCCAAAGGTCTTGAGTGGAAAGCGGTCTTCGTTATCTGGCTCAACGAAGGACTTTTCCCCAGCGCCAAATCGGTCGAGCAGATCGGCGGCGAAGCCGAAGAACGCCG
>JAQUXG010000090.1 GCA_028692515.1 Kiritimatiellales bacterium
CTTGTTTTGAGGGTCCAATGTCTGAACGTCGAAAGTCCAAGGTTGTTGATTTCAAATTTCAGGTTTCACTTTTCAAACAATATACTTCCCGCGCGGGGTGTAGCCGGTGTGCAGGAGTTTGTGGCTGATGTGGCCGCAAGGTCCGTCCTTTAAGAATTCAGTGTAGAGCTTGGTGACTGCCGGGTTTTCGTGAGAATTGCGGATTTTGGAGGAGGCGTCTTCGTTGTAGATGGCTTTGGCGCGCGCGGCGCGGATGGCCGGACTGGTGGGGATAGGTTGTCCGCCGCCGCCGAGGCATCCGCCGGGGCAGGCCATGAATTCGATAAAGTGACATTCGCTGCAGCGTCCGCCGGCTTTAATGTCTTCCATGACCCGCTTGGCGTTGGCCGTGCCGTGCGCGATGGCGACTTTGAGGGTGGCGCCTTCGAGCCATTTCCAGTCAGGAACCAGATGTTTGAGCAAATCCGGCACCGGACCGACCTTCTTGATGGGCAGTTCCATGAAGCGGATGCCTTCGAAGCCGCGTACGGGGATGATGTCGGCATGATCGAAGAGACTTTCGACTTTGATGCCGCAGACGAGTTCGATGACGCTGCGCAGGGCGGCTTCCATGACGCCGCCGGTGGCACCGAAAATGACGCCGGAGCCGGTGGCCGTGCCGAACGGATCGTCGAAGTCCGACTTGGGCATGGCGGGCAGGTCGATTCCGGCTTCGCTGATCATTTGGGCCAGCTCACGGGTGGTGAGGCCGTAGTCGACATCTTTCCATCCGCTGTCGCACATTTCGGGCCGGTTGCATTCGAATTTTTTGGCTGAGCAGGGCATGAGCGCGACGGTGATGATGTCTTTCGGGTCAATTTTGTTCAGCGCGGCGTAGTAGGTTTTGATGACCGCACCGAACATCTGCTGCGGGCTTTTGGCCGAGGAGAGGTTGGGGATGTATTCGGGATAGAAGTGTTCGAGATATTTGACCCAGCCGGGCGAGCAGCTGGTGAACTGCGGCAGGGCGACCGGCTTTTTTTCGACCAGCGCTTTGTGCAGCCGGAGCAGCAGTTCGGTGCCTTCTTCGATGATGGTGAGGTCGGCGCTGAAGTTGGTGTCGAATATTTTGTCGAAGCCGCATTCGCGCAGGGCGGTGTTGAGTTCGAAGGTGAGCGGATGGCCCGGCTCGAGCCCGAAGCATTCGCCGATGCCCGCGCGCGGACTGGGCGCGGTCTGGATGACGACATGCTTGGTCGGGTCATCAATGGCCGCCCAGACTTCTTCGGTGGGGTCGTTGGCGCGCAGCGCGCCGGTGGGGCAGCGATTGATGCACTGGCCGCAGTTGATGCAGACGACCTCGCCGAGCGGCTTGTCGCCGAAGGTGATGACTTTGGACTGGTCGCTGCGTTTGTCCACTTCAAGCACGCCGACTTCCTGCAGGTCGATGCAGGTGCGGACACACCGGCGGCAGAGAATGCATTTGTCCATGTCCCGCACGAGACTGTGGCTGGAGCGGTCCACTTTGAAGCGCGGTTTTTCCGGATGGCCGAAGCGGAAAAAGTCCACGCCGTATTCTTTGGCCAGCGCCTGCAGTTCGCAGTTGTTGTTGCGGAAGCAGGCGTAGCATTCGCCGTAGTGCTTGGAGAGCATCAAGTCGAGAATGTGCCGCCGCGCCTGACGCACCTTGCGCGTGTGAGTCCGGACGGTGATCGGTTCGGTGATGGGATAGGCGCAGGCGGTTTGCAGGGTGCGCTGTCCTTCGACTTCCACCACGCAGATGCGGCAGACGCCCGCGATGCAGAGATCTTCGTGGTAGCAGAGGGTGGGGATGCGAACTCCGATCTGCTTCGCCACTTCAAGAATCGTGGTGCCGGCCGCGACGGTGACGGCTTTGCCATCAATGGTCACCTCGACCTGCTCGTCGGTGATCTTCAGTCCCGGGATGCCCATGGGTTGAATCCGCTGGCTGAGCGGTGAGCGCGAGGTATCTTTACTTAACAGATCCGGCATAATAATTCCTTTCCGTAATGCGTAATTCGTAATGCGTAATGAAGACCGTGTGATGCGCCGGTGAGCGGCTCCCCGTTACGTATTACGCATTACTCGTTACGTTTTCCGTTCTCCCCATAATTTCATCTTTAAACTTCGTGACGATGGAGAGGAATGCGTTGGGGCTTGACTGGCCGAGGCCGCATTTGGATGCGAGCTGCATGGTTTCGCCCAGCTTGCAGAGTTCCCTCAGATATTTCATAGAGCACCGCCCCGCCTTCAGCAGTTCGATGCCTTCGAGCAGTTTGGCGTTGCCTTCGCGGCAGGGGGTGCACTGTCCGCAGGATTCATCGAGGAAAAACTCCATGAAGTTGCCGGCCACCTGAAGCATATCGCGATCCGGCCCGATGACGATGATGGAGCCGCCGGTCGGAACATCCTCGAAGGCGATGGTGCGGCCGAAGTCGCAGGCCGGCACACAGCGTCCGGAGGCCCCGCCCGCCTGTACTGCTTTCGCGCCGGTTCCGTCCACTTTTTCGAGCAGCTCCTGAATGGTGATGCCCATCGGGAATTCAAATACGCCGTGCCTGCCGCAGTCGCCGGAAACGCTGAAGAGTTTCAGACCGGTTGACCGCTCGGTGCCGATATCATTAAACCATTTCGCGCCTTTGGTGACGATGCAGGGAACCCAGGTGAAGGTTTCGACATTGTTGACGATGGTCGGATGCCCCATAAACCCGGTGTTGACGGGGAAGGGCGGGCGGTTGCGCGGTTCGCCGCGCTGTCCTTCGAGCGACTCAATCAGCGCGGTTTCCTCGCCGCAGATATAGGCACCGGCCCCCATGCGGATTTCGATGTCAAAATCAAAGCCCTCATGGCCCAGCACATTTTTTCCCAGCAGTCCGTCTTTGCGCCGCTCGGCCAGTTTGTTTTTTAGAAAACTCCGCAGATAGGTGTATTCGCCGCGCAGATAGACGATGCCTTTGCATGCGCCGATGGCGCGCGCGCCGATCGTCATGCCGTCAAACATCAAGTCGGCGAATTCCGTCAGAATCACGCGATCTTTGAAGGTGCCCGGCTCGCCCTCGTCGGCGTTGCAGACCACATATTTCAGATCGTCGTTCACCGCCGCGGCCAGCGTCCATTTCAGGTCAGTGGGGAAGCCCGCGCCGCCGCGACCTTTGAGGCGGGATTCCGTGATGAGCCCGATGATTTCCTCCGGGGACATCGTCAGCGCTTTTTTAAGGCCTTCGCCGGGCGCAACCTTGGAGAATGTCATTTTGCTGGTGTCGGTAGTGCGCATTGCGTCTCCTTTTCCTGAAGTGCATAGACGCCGAAGAGCGTGCGGCACTCCTCGAGAATGTCATGCACGGTTTCCGGGGTGACCTGGGTATAGATCCGTTCGTTGACGAGCAGGGCGGGGCCCTGATCGCACATGCCGAGGCAGTTGGCCCATTCCAGCGTGAAGTTGCCGTCCGGAGTGGTTTCGCCGAAGCGGATGCCCAGATCGTTTTCGAGCTGGCGGGCGAGCCGGTCTTTGCCCTGCATATCGCAGGACAGGGTGCGGCAGAGGCGGATCACGAAACGGCCTTTCTGCTTATGGCCGATAAAGCTGTAGAAGGAGACCACACCGTAAACTTCAACCGGATGGATATGCAGAATATCGGCCACCACCTGCATGACGTATTCTGAGACGTGGCCGTATTTGAGCTGCACCTCCTGTAAAACAGGAATCAGCGCACTGCGGTTATTGCCGTAATCTTTGATCCGTTGCTCAATGTTCGCGCGCAACTGTTCACGTTCTGATACAAGCATCCGAGCCTCCCTCTGATAACAGGGAACCGGCTGGTACAACGGCGCGCGTCACAGTCGTTGAAATTCACCGGTTACCCAATGTATTTCGTCTGCTAAAGCGGTTTGAAAATAACAAGGATATTATATTTTGGCTCTGCTAAAACGCCGGAAGAGCTAGTTTACACAGCATCTAGATACTCGCCGGCGAATGGCGGTGTATTTTCCTGAACAAAAAGTCAGGCGCAGAAAATTCTTGCGCAAATGGGCGGGAATGATGATGTTCGCCTCTTTTCCGAGCGGTGATAACCGCTCAGAGAAGAGGGTTCAGGGTTCGCAGTTCAGAGTTAGAGAACAACACGGACGGGAATTTTATGAAACAGACAGCAGTAAAAATCCGATCCCTTAAAGGCTCGCAGAAAATTGCGGTGCTGACGGCGTATGACTGGCTGAGCGCGCGATATGTTGATGAGGCGGGTATTCCGGTGGTGCTCGTCGGCGACTCGCTGGCGAATACGGTGCTCGGCTATGGAACGACCATTCCGGTGACGATGGACGAAATGGTGCATCACACGGCGGCGGTTTCGCGCGGCGTAAAAGAGGCGCTGATTGTGGCCGATATGCCGTTTATGTCCTATCAGGGAACGCTGGAGCACGCACTCGAAAATGCCGGACGGTTTCTTAAAGAGGGCGGAGCTGACGCCGTTAAAGTTGAAGGCGGTGCGATGCGCGCGGATTTGATTGAAAAGATGGTCGCCAACGGAATTCCGGTGCTGGGTCATATCGGGTTGCTGCCGCAGAGCGTGAAAGAGACCGGATTTAAAACGCAGGGCAAAACCGATGAGGCGGCGCATAAACTGATGGCGGATGCGCTGGCGGTTGAAAAGGCGGGTGCATTTGCCGTTGTGCTGGAATGTGTTCCGGCTGAGCTGGCGCAAAAAATCACTGCTGAGCTGAAAATTCCAACCATTGGAATCGGCGCGGGTCCGCATTGTGACGGACAGGTGCTGGTATTCACCGATGTGCTTGGGCTGGGTCACGGACACGTTCCCGGTTTTGTCAAAAAGTTCGCCGACCTGAAGCCGCAGATTCAGTCGGCTCTCGCGACCTACAAAAAAGAGGTCGAGGAGTCCGCCTTTCCAAAAAAATAAGTTCTATTTTTGATCCGTTGTTTGATAAACTTTTTCGGTTTAGCGGAACGGAGGGAAAGTGGTGCGCAATCATATCTTTTTTTCAATAGTGGGTTTGACGGTTCTACTGAGTGCGATGGCGCAGGCTCTGATGGCGCCGATTGCGACGGATACGTTGGTTGACCTTTCGTCTTGTATTGTCGAAGGGCAGGTGACCGGGTTGTCTTCCCGTTGGACGGCAGACGGTTCGTTGATTGTTACAGAGGTGATGGTGGAGGTAACTGATGCGTTGCTCGGCGAAACCAATCGTGTGACCTTTCTTTATGAAGGCGGCGTTGTAGGGGATGTCGGTCTGCGCGTATCCGATATGCCCGCAGTGTCAACCAATCAGCAGGTGCTGGTCTTTCTGCGTAAGATGACTGATCGGGAAAAGACCCGTGATATTTCTTCCAAGACCGGGTTTGAGCAACGGTACATGTTGTCAGGATCCGCACAGGGATTTTGCCGGATTGAAAATGGGCGTGCGATTAAAGGTAATTTCACGGTTCTGGAAACTCCCGCCGCCGGAGCTAAGGCTGTTGCCAGTAATGACGTTCCGATGGCCGCGAATGATTCGTCGGTCGTTGAACATAACGTGGATTTAACGGATCTTAAAAAACGTATCCGGCAACGGCTCAAAGAAGCACACACACCATGAACACCTTTTTTCGTCTGTATTTGTCGTTTCTGTGCTTTTTTCCACTGGCCGCACATTCCTATTTAGTCTCCACAACCAGTGCTGGCGATGAGATTAAGTGTGCCGGAAACAGTGTGTCTTACTGGATTAATTCGTCCGGTGCGCCCGCTGGAGCCTCTTCAGCGATTCAGTTGGCCATGAACACGTGGAGTACAGTGTCCGGTGCCGATTTCCAGTTTTTGTATGTCGGTGTCACGTCGCAGAGTGGCTACGCCTATGACTATCAAAACATATGCAGTTTTCAGAATTTGGATAGCGGCGGAACCATTGCGGTCAATCATTTTTGGTACGATCTCGGTAATGGGAACCTGCTGGAAAGCGACATTACTTTCAATACCGTCTATACGTGGTCGGCCTCTGGGGAGGCCGGAAAAATGGATGTTCAGAATATCGCTACTCACGAGCTAGGGCATTCGCTTTCTTTGGATGATTTGTACGACTCTGGTGATACCGAAAAGACAATGTATGGTTGGGCCTCGGAGGGGCAGACAAACAAGCAGTCGCTCGATGCAGATGACATCGCCGGGATTATTCATTTGTATCCGTCTCTTTCGCCGACGGTTGCACTGAGTGTGAACAACAGTTCAATAGCGGAGGCCAGCGGCGTGGCAACAGTGACGGCGACTTTGTCTGAAATACATACGCAATCGGTGACGGTGAATCTGGCTTTTTCTGGCACGGCTACGTTGAATACCGATTACACCCCGTCGGCAACCAGTATCGTCATTCCCGCGGGCAGCACGTCGCGCACGATGACGTTGACGGCGATGCAGGATTCTTTGGACGAGGATAACGAAACGATCATTGTAGATATTTCTTCGGTGGTGAATGCAACGGAGTCCGGGATGCAGCAGCAGACCGTGAGTATTACGGATGATGACCCGGCTCCGACGGTCACGTTAAGCCTGAGTAACGCTTCGATATCTGAAGCTGGCGGTGCGGCGACAGTGCGGGCGACTCTTTCCAGCTTGTCATCAAAAACAGTGACCGTAAATCTCGCCTTCTCCGGCACGGCGACACGGACGAATGACTATACGGCGGCATCCAGTATTGCGATTCCGGCGGGCAGCACGATAAACTCAATTACGTTAAAGGCGGTACAGGACACACTTTACGAAGGTGATGAAACCCTTATTGTGGATATCAGTTCCGAGCTGAACGGGACGGAGAGCGGCACGCAGCGGGTGACCGTTACCATTACAGACGATGATCCGGCGATGAGTGTCGCTCCGACCGGCGGCGCGGGGTTTA
>JAQUXG010000091.1 GCA_028692515.1 Kiritimatiellales bacterium
ACGTCTTCAGGCTCTTCCCTACGTGCGCTACACCGTTCGCGCGCAGTCCGAGCTCGAAAAAGGCCGTGCCCGCTACCGCCCCTTTGGCGGAACTATGCGCGGTTAATCACGGGAGAACCTCATGCTTGTACTCATTCTGGCACTGGTCATCGTCTGGATGGATCAGCTGACCAAACTGTGGGTGCGGGCATCTTTTGTTTACGGCGGCGATCCGCACGCCGTGATTCCCGGGTTCTTCAACCTCGTCTATGTCCGCAACGAAGGCGCGGCATGGGGGATGCTTGGCGGACAAATGCCGATCCTGATTATCCTCTCGATCGTCGTTTTGATTCTGCTGGCCGTCTATCGCCGTAAAGTGCTCAACCCGACGCTCGACCACCGCATCGCGTTCGGTTTGATGGTTGGCGGAATCTGCGGCAATCTGATCGATCGCATCCGCGTCGGCTGGGTTACCGACTTTCTTGATTTTCATCTCGGAGGGCATCATTTTCCATCGTTCAACGTCGCCGACTCCTCCATTTGTATCGCCGTCGGCCTCTACATGCTCTCTTCGCTTTGGCATCCCCGCCACCCGCTGAAAAACAATGACGCCAACTAAACCCAGCGCGTTTGTGCTTGTCGGTCCGACGGCCTCGGGCAAAAGCGCGGTCGCGCAGCTCCTTGCCGAACAGACTGGTGCACCCGTTGTTTCCGCCGACTCCATGAACCTCTATCGCGGAATGGACATCGGCACGGCCAAGCCGTCGCCCGCCGAGCGCGGCGCGGTCAATTATTACGGTGTCGATCTGGCCGCCCCGACCGAAACCTTCAGCGTTGGCGACTGGCTCAACGCCGTGAAACCGGCTTTTTTCCAATGTTTGGAAGAAAATAAAACCCCGATCGTGGCGGGAGGCACCGGGCTTTATGTGAAATGTCTTTTACAAGGGCTCGACGACCTGCCGCCTGCCGACGAGGCGCTTCGCGCGCGCACCGAAAAAATGACGCTCGCCGAATTGCAGGCCGAAGCCAAACAGGCCGCGCCGGAAGCCTACGCCGCGCTCGCTGATAACGAAAATCCGCGCCGTCTTATCCGGTTGCTTGAACACGGTGGACAGATTTCCAACCATTGGAAAACGGAACTTCCGATGGTCATCGGCCTGAATGTCGAACGGGATATTTTGCATAAACGGATCGCGGCGCGGGTCGAAAAAATGTACGCGGGCGGACTGCTCGACGAGGCGCGCGGCCTGATTGGACTCGAATTGTCGGCCACCGCGCAAAAAGCGATCGGTTACGCCGAAGCGTTCGCCGTTTTGCGCGGCAAAATGACCGAGGCCGAAGCCAAAGAGAAAACCGCCATCCGTACCCGCCAGCTTTCCAAACGCCAGATGACCTGGTTTCGCCATCAGCTCAATGTCGAGTGGATTGAAACCGTCGAGTTTCCAAGCCTTGGAAAACTGGCTGAAAAAGTTTCCACTGTTTGGAAAAACAATGGAGCGGTGCCGGTAAAGGGCGTATAACCGCGGCATGAAACGGTTTTTCCTTTTTATCCTGATTTGGCTGACGGCTGGTTTCGCGGTTGCCAGTGAGCCGGTTTTCTTTGTTCAACTGACGGATACGCACTTCGGCTCCGAGGAGAGTTTTGAACGGGGTCGTTCGGCAGTTGAGGCGATTAATGCGTTGCCGATGGATATCTCGTTTGTCGTGGTAACCGGCGATATCATGCAGAATTGCATTACGGATTCGAATCAGGTCAACCGGGTTTTCCAAACCTTGGGAAAATTAAACGCCCCGCTTCACTTTGTGCCGGGCAATCATGATCTGTTGAAGGACGCGCCGGAGCAAACGATGGCGGCGTTTACCAACCGGTTCGGTCCGCTGATTTCATCGGTGCAGTGTGGCGGGGTTGATTTTGTGTTTGTTTGCACCGAGCCGCTGTCGGGTGGAGTTCAGATTTCGGGATATGATCCGCTGAAGGAGCTGGATGCGTTGCTGGGCGACCGTCCCGCCGTGGTGTTTAATCATGTGCCGTCGGCAGATGATTTTTACAGTAACCAGGTGCACAACGGCTGGAGGCGATCCGCGACCGGGCGGCAATGGACGGAGATTTTGAACCGGCATTCTGTGCTGGCTGTGATTGCCGGCCATTTTCATCGCGATGAGCAGGATTGGATCGGAGCGGTTCCGTTGTTTGTTGCAACGCCGCTTTCTGAAAAGGCCGGCCGTCAGGGAACCTTCCGGATTTATGAAATTGAAGACGGCCGGATTCGTTATCGAACGCAGTATCTCGATTAACCAAAGATATTATTTATGAAAGAAATGAAGACGACGGTGCCGCATGCGCAGGAACGAGCGCTGCTGGTCGGCGTGATGGTGCGCGGCGTGCATCATGAGATGGATGTGATCGATACGCTCGACGAGCTGGCGCAGCTCGCCGAAGGGGCCGGGGCCGAGGTGCTGGGGCGTGTTCTCTGTAAGCAGGTCAAAATTCATGCCGGCCATTACATCGGCAAAGGCAAGGCGGAAGAGGTTGCGCGGCAGGCGCAGGAGCTGGGCGCCAATCTGGTGATTTTTGACGAAGACCTTTCCCCCGCGCAGGGCCGCAATCTGGAAGAGGTGATCGGCCTGCGGGTGCTGGATCGTACGCAACTGATTCTCGATATTTTCGCCCGCCGCGCGCAGACGCGCGAGGGCTGTTTGCAGGTCGAGCTGGCACAGCATCGTTATCTGCTCCCACGTCTGCGCCGTATGTGGACGCATTTGGAACGGCAGGCGGGAGGGATTGGTCTGAAGGGGCCGGGCGAAACGCAGATCGAAATGGATAAGCGTCGCATTCAGGATTTGATCCGTACGCTGACCCAGGAGCTGGAGCTGGTTCGTACGCGCCGCGCGGAGCAGCGGCGCGGGCGGCAGCGCCACGGCTGGGCGCTGGTTTCGATTGTCGGCTATACCAACGCCGGTAAGTCCACCTTGCTGAACCGACTGGCGGGTGCAGAGATTTATGCGAAAGATCAGCTGTTCGCGACGCTCGACCCGACCACGCGGCAGGTGGAGCTGCCGAACGGTGAGCCGTGTCTGATGACCGACACGGTGGGCTTTATCCGTAAGCTCCCGCATCATTTGGTCGATTCGTTCAAGGCGACGCTGGAAGAAGTCGTTGAGGCGGATCTGATTCTGCATGTGATCGACTGTTCACATCCGCAGGTCGATCAGCAGATTGCCGCAGTGAATACGGTGCTCGATGAGATTGGTGCGGAAAATAAGCCGGTATTTTGCGCGCTCAACAAGATTGATCAGGATGCCGGACGGAACATTGCGCGGCAGTTGGGGAATACCCTGATGCATTCGGCGGCGGTTTCGGCCATTACGGGCGAGGGGATGGAGGATCTCTTGAGCAAGCTGGCCAACGCCCTGAAGGGGGATAAGCAGCTGATGAATCTGGCGATTCCGATGAGCGAGGGGCGTTTTCTGTCGATGCTGAAACAGTCGGCGACGGTGCTGGAAGAAAAATATGAGGGCGAATTCGCCGAACTGATCGTCCGCGTTCCTGCTCCGCTCGTCCCGCGTTGCGAACCTTATCTGGTGGAGAAGGGTTGAAATCCGGCGCTTCTTATCCGATAGTGGCGCACTTTAAAAATCAGGGAGATAACCATGGCATATGATTTAACAGGGAAAGTTAAGCTGGTAAAGGACGCTCAAACCTTTGGGGCGAACGGCTTTACGAAACGCGAATTTGTGGTGACGGTTGAGGACGGCAAGTATCCGCAGGAAATCGCACTGGAGTGCGTTCAGGATAAGGTGACGCTTCTCGACGGTCTCAAAGAAGGCCAGACTGTTACGGTGACGTTTGATATTCGCGGTCGCGAATATAATGGGCGCTATTTCAACAACTTGCAGGCGTGGCGCATTAAAGCCGAAGACGGCGGCGCTCCGGCCGAAGAAGACCGTCCGCCGATCCCGACCGACGCCGAAGCTCCCGGCGAATTTGACGACGATATTCCGTTTTAAATAGAGTCGAAAAGTCAGAAAGTCGAAGGTCGAAAGTGAATGACCTTTGACTGTTGACCTTAAGACCTTTGACTTAAATCGACTGTAAGGAGATTAGAAAATGAAAGTTGTATTGGCATATTCAGGCGGTCTGGACACGACGGTGCTTCTGACCTGGCTTCAGGAACAGTTTAACGCGGAAGTGATCTGCTACTGCTCAAACGTCGGACAGGAAGAGGAGCTTGACGGGCTGGAAGCGAAGGCTCTCAAGCACGGCGCGGTCAAATGTATCGTGGACGATGTCTGCGAAGAGTTCGCCAGGGATTTCGTTTTTCCGATGATGCAGGCGAACGCGATCTATGAAGGCACCTATCTGCTCGGCACCTCAATTGCCCGCCCGCTGATCGCCAAGCGCATGATGGATATCGCCATCGCCGAAGGCGCGGAAGCCATTTGCCACGGGGCAACCGGCAAAGGCAACGATCAGGTTCGTTTTGAGCTGACGGCTTATTCGATGAAGCCCGACATCAAGATCATCGCCCCGTGGCGCATGCCGGATGTCTTCAAGTTCAATGGCCGTACCGACATGATCAAGTATCTGGAAGAGCACGGCATTCCCTGTCAGGTTTCGGCGAAGAAGCCGTACAGCACCGACCGCAACCTGCTGCACATCAGCTTTGAGGGCGGCGTTCTGGAAGATCCGTGGAATGAGCCCGACGAAAATATGTGGGTGATGACTAAGCCGCTGAGCCAGGCCGCCGACAAAGCCGAATATGTCGAAATCAGCTTTGAAAAAGGTCTGCCGGTCGCGGTCAACGGTGAAAACCTTTCGCCCGCTGCGCTGATCCGCAAGCTGAATGCCATCGGTTGTGAACATGCCATCGGACGCATCGACATTGTCGAAAACCGCTTTACCGGCATGAAAGACCGCGGTGTCTACGAGACTCCCGGCGGAACCATTCTGCACCACGCGCATCGCGCGATGGAATCGATCACGATGGATCGTGAAGTGATGCACCAGCGCGACTCGCTGATTCCGCAGTACGCCACACTGGTCTACAACGGCTTCTGGTTTGCGCCGGAGCGCGAAATGCTTCAGGCGGCGATTCTGGAAAGCCAGAAAATGGTCACCGGCGACGTGCGCGTGAAGCTCTTCAAGGGCGGGGTGCATGTTTGCGGACGCCGTTCGCCGTATTCGCTCTACAACCCGGCCATTGTCAGTTTCGACGAAGCGGGCGGCTACGACCAGACCGATGCGACGGGATTTATTAAGCTCAACGCCCTGCGTTTGCGCGTCCGCGCCGCGATGCAGAAAAAATAATACACCGTTTGGCGGTTTCCTGTTGGCGGGCGGAATAAAAGGGAGTATTAGGCGTTTCGTAAATTGATGAAAGGCGCATGAGCACCCTGACGATCCGTTCCGCGAAACCGGCAGACCTGCCGTTTATTGAAGCGATTGAAAACCGCTGCTTCCACGCTTCCCGCAGAAGCTCTCTGCGGGCTCTTAAGCACAGTATCCACAGCCCGACACAGAGTGTCTGGGTGGCGGTGGGTCGTCTGGACGAAAAACGCCAGATCGCCGGGGTGATGATTCTTCATCACCATCTTCTTTCGATCCGTATCTATTCTCTGGCGGTGCTTCCGGCCTTTCGCGGCAGCGGGGTGGGGCGGCGTCTGGTTCATCGGGCGGTCGCACTGGCGAAAAAAACCGGGCGATCCTCGGTGACATTGGAGGCCGATCGACGCAATAAGGTTCTGACCGAATGGTATGAGAATTTTGGTTTTAAAATTCACCGGATACTGAAAGACTACTACTCGCCCGGTCGGCATGCGGTTCGCATGCGGCTTGACATAAATTCTGCGCTCAAAGGAGGGCGCGTTCGTGGCCGTTCGTAACCTGATTATTCTGAACAATCCTGCCCACTGGACGTTTGACATCGAAGAAGTCGAAGTGATTTCGGCCAAGGCCTATCTGACCGAAAGCCGTTATGCTGAATTAAAGAATGCGCGGGTTTTCAACCTCTGCCGCTCCTACCGCTACCAGTCGGTCGGCTACTACGTCTCTCTGCTGGCCGCCGCTCGCGATCATCGCGCGATTCCCAGTGTGGCCACCATGCAGGATTTCCGCTCGCAGACCATTATCCGTACAATTGCTGAAGACATTGATGATCTGATTCAAAAGACCTTCGCAAAGGCTCCCGAAAAGGAGGTCACACTTTACATCTACTTCGGACAGACGGTTTCGCCGGAACACCGCTTTGTGGCCCGTGCACTCTACAATCTTTTCCAGGCGCCGCTCCTGAAGGTCAATTTTGTCCTGACCAAAAAATGGCTCATCCAGCAGATCACACCGCTTTCGCTGGGAGCTATTCCGGAAGCTGATCAGGTGCATATTGCCGAGTTCGCCCGCAGCTATTTTTCACGCAAGCGCTTCCAGAAGACTCAAATACAGCAGTATGCCTATGATTTGGCGATTCTGGTCAATCCCGATGAAAAGAGCGCACCCTCGTGCAAAAAAGCGCTCAAAAAATTTGAAGAGGCGGCCGACGAACTCAACGTTTACACCGAATTTATCACGAAAGAGGACTACAGCCGTCTCACAGAATTCGATGCCCTGTTCATCCGCGAAACCACCTCGGTGAACCACCACACCTACCGCTTCTCGCGCAAAGCTCACGCTGAAGGGCTGGTGGTCATCGACGACCCGTTCTCCATTCTGCGCTGCGCCAATAAGGTTTACCTCGCCGAACGACTGGCTCAGGCCAAAGTTCCCGCCCCGCGCACCATTATTCTTCAGAAAGAATGCCTGAAAAGCACTCCGCAGAGTCTGGGCATCACCTTTCCCTGTGTGCTCAAACAGCCGGACAGCGCCTTT
>JAQUXG010000092.1 GCA_028692515.1 Kiritimatiellales bacterium
GTCCATGTACTGAACTTCGGCCGGGGCCATTTCTTTAAAGTCGCCGCGGACACGAACCATGACGCGGTCGTTCTGGAATGTGCCGTTCGGATTGAGCGGAGCATTCGCCTGAGCGATCACGAAATTTTCTTCTTCGTCCGCCGTCAGCGACTCAACTTTGTCGGTTACGCGGCCTTTTTCCACCTTGCGGTAAGGCGAGATGATGAAGCCGTATTCGTTGATTCGCGCAAATGTACTCAGCGACGAGATCAAACCGATGTTCGGACCTTCCGGTGTTTCAATCGGGCAGATACGTCCGTAGTGCGAGCTGTGAACGTCGCGGACTTCGAAGCCGGCACGATCACGGTTCAAACCGCCCGGGCCAAGCGCCGAAAGACGGCGTTTATGAGTCAGTTCGGACAGAGGATTGGTCTGATCCATGAACTGGCTGAGCTGCGAACGGCCGAAGAAATCCTTGATCACTGCGGACAGTGCTTTGGGATTGATCAGTTTCTGCGAGCTGAGGCGGTCAACGGTCGTATCAAAGATCGTCATACGTTCTTTGACCAGACGCTGGATGCGGGCCAGACCGACGCGACACTGACCTTCGAGCAGTTCACCGACCGTACGGATACGGCGGCTTCCCAGATGATCGATGTCATCGAGTGTGCCATTACCCATACGGATGTTGATCAGGTAGCGAATCGCTTCGACGACGTCTTCTTTGTCAAGCGTCAGTGAGGTCGCTTTGGTGCGCAGCTTCTGCTGAATTTTATAGCGGCCGACGCGACTGAGGCTGAAGCGGGTTTCGTCGAAGAAAAGACGCTTGAGCATCTGACGGGCGGAGGCGGTGGTGGGCGGATCGCCCGGACGCAGCTTTTGATAGAGATCTTTAAGCGCTTCGTCGATTGAGCGGGTGGTGTCTTTCTGGATGGTCTTCATGAAAAGACCTTCGTCCCAGGAAACATTGACCACTTCGACGTTCTTGTAGCCGGCGAGCTTCATGCGCTGAATCATGTCCAGCGTAAGCGCATCGTAACGGCGGCCGATGACCGACTGCGAGTCGCTGTCGACCGCGTCGTCTTTAAGCACCAGATTGGAAAGTTCGGCTTCGTCGCCGATTTTTTTGCTCAACTGGAAGTTTTCAACCGTGTAGTAGAGGCTGATGATTTCTTCGTCGGAGCCGTATCCCAAAGCGCGCAGGAACGTGGACGCCAGGAATTTCCGGCGGCGGCGTTTGCGGTCGAGATAGACATACAGCAGATCGGAGGTGTCAAACTGGGTTTCAACCCAGGAACCGTGATCCGGAATGATACGGAAAGAATAGAGGAGCGATCCGTTCGCATGGGTGGTCTGCTCGAAGCAGATGCCCGGCGATCGGTGCAGCTGACTGACAATCACGCGTTCGGCTCCGTTAATTACGAAGCTTCCGCGATCTGTCATCAGGGGGATTTCGCCCATAAACAGGGTGTCTTCACGAACATCTTCGTTCTCACGAAGACGAAATGTTACGTAGAGCGGCGCGGCGTAGGTTTCACCCTCTTTAACGGATTCAACATACGACAAGCTCGGCTCTTTGATTTCGTAACTGGCGAAATCAAGTGCGATTTGACCGTCATAACTTTCAACCGGAAACGCTTCACTCAAAACCGCCTGCAGGCCGATTTTTTTACGGCGAGACGGGGCAACCCCTTGCTGGAGAAACTCCGCATAGGAATTGGTCTGAAGCTCAATGAGATCCGGTGCTTCAATTACGTCTATCAGTTTTCCAAAGTTTTTTCTATCGGCCATTCCATTACCTTCAGGCTCTTATTGAACGCTTCATCCCGCCGCTTAAAAAAGCCGGCGGGCCTCACGAAATGCAAACACACTACCTGACGCGCAGAAGCACCGGCGGGGAAACCGCCGGGCCCGACTGCACATCGTCAATTTGTTACTTGATTTCGATCGTGGCGCCAGCGGCTTCGAGCTTGGCTTTGATAGATTCAGCTTCTTCTTTGGTGACGCCTTCTTTGACCGTCTTCGGAGCGCTGTCTACCAGATCCTTGGCTTCTTTGAGACCCAGGGCGGTTACGCCGCGAAGCTCTTTGATCACCTGAATCTTCTGCGAACCGCACTGCGTCAGCACAACGGTGAACTCAGTCTGTTCAGCAACCGCTTCAGCCACTGCTGCACCTGCTGCCGCAACTGCGACCGGAGCTGCTGCGGAGACACCCAGACGGGTTTCCAAAGCTTTTACGAGCTTCGAGAGCTCAAGTACAGAAATGCCTTCAATCCAGTCCACAAACTCGGCCATTTTGCCTTCGAGTTGGACAACTTCTTTTACTTCTACAGTTTCTTCAGCCATTTTATGTTCCTCCTACAATTGAATTCTACCACCTAATTAAAACGATTCTTAAGCCGCCTGCCCTTTTTTATCAGCTACGGCGTTCAGCACGTACAGCAGACTGCAAACCTTCTGATTCATCACACCGACCAGCTGGGTCATCGGAGCCGCAATGGTTCCGACCAGTTTGGCCTGAAGCTCTTTCTTACCAGGCAATGCCGCCAGTTCAACCACATCTGCGGATGAAAGCACCGCGCCTTCCAGCACGCCGCCCTTAACTGCGGGCTTGTTCTTATCGCCGGCAAATTTCTTCAGGATCTTGGCCACTTCGACCACATCCCCTTCACCGAAAATCACTGCGGTCGGACCGGTCAGCGTTTTGCTGAGATCGCAACCCATTTCGCTGCTGATACGGCCGAGCATGCTGTTTTTAACAACTTTAACCCGGGCATTCGCACCGCGCAGGAGCTTTTTGAACGCATCGGTCTCGGGCATGGTCATGCCCTTATAGTCGGCCAGCAACATGTAGAGCGCCCCGGAGACATTCTCCTGAACCTCGTTGTACATGGCCTTCTTTTCCGGTCTGATATTTTTGCTGTCTTTGCTCATGACTCTTTGCCCTGCCTTATTCGATTAAACTGTTGCAGCCACTTTGGTGTCGATGTGCAGCCCCGGACCCATCGTGCTGGCGATCGTGCACCGTTTAATATAAATCCCTTTAGTCGAAGCCGGCTTGGCCGCCAGAATCGCTTCGTACACCGCGCGGAAGTTTTCAGCCAGTGCTTCGGCTGCGAAAGAACGCTTGCCGAACGGAACCATGATGTTTCCGTTTTTGTCCATACGGAACTCAACGCGGCCGGCCTTAAACTGTTTAACGGCCGTTCCGGTGTCATCCGTGACCGTACCGGTCTTCGGATTGGGCATCAGACCGCGCGGGCCGAGCACTTTACCGAGTTTGCGGACTTCTTTCATCGCATCCGGAGTAGCGATGACAATATCAAAATCCATCCAGCCGCCGGTTACTTTGGCCAAAAGGTCTTCGAAGCCGGCATCAATAGCACCCGCGGCACGGGCGGCTTCAGCGGCGGCACCCGAGGCGAACACGATTACGCGAACGTCTTTACCGGTTCCATGCGGAAGAGCCACTGTCGAGCGAATGGCCTGATCCGACTTTGTCGGATCGACGCCCATGCGCAAGGCAATTTCTACGGTTTCGTCAAATTTTGCGGTCGGATTGTCCTTGATGAACTGAATGGCCTCTTCGAGGGCATAGTGTTTCTCGACCGAAACTTTTTTCTTTACTGCGGTATATGTTTTTCCGTGCTTAGCCATGGTTATTCAACCTCAATTCCCATACTGCGGGCTGTGCCGGCAATGATGCGGCAGGCGGCCTCTGTATTGCTTGCGTTTAAATCAGCCTCTTTAATTTTGGCGATCTCTTCCACCTGCGCGCGGGTCACTTTACCCACTTTATCGCGGTTCGGAACGCCCGATCCTTTGGCAACAGCTGCTGCTTTTTTCAGCAGCGCGGAGGCCGGCGGGCTCTTGGTGATGAAACTGAACGAACGGTCCTGATAAACGGTGATCACCACCGGAATAATCATCCCCGCTTCATTCTGAGTGGCCGCATTAAAGGCCTTACAGAATTCCATAATGTTCACACCGTGCTGACCCAGTGCAGGACCCACCGGCGGTGCCGGATTGGCTTTCCCCGCTGGAATCTGCAGTTTGATCATGCCTTTTTCTTTTTTTGCCATACAAAAACTCCGCTCAAATTACGCTTTGTCCGCCTGCCAGTATTCAAGTTCCACCGGAGCTGACCGGCCAAAAATCGAAACTGAAACTTTCAGTTTACCGCGGCCCGGATCAACCTCTTCAATCACTCCGTTAAAGTTCAGGAACGGCCCGTCGGTAATCTTGACCGTTTCGCCCGGCTCAAAATTAATCTTCGGTGTGACCGTTTCCTTCTTCTCTTCCACCTGATTCACAATCCGGTCCACTTCATCCTTGCGCAACGGCACCGGGGATTCACCCCCGACAAAACCGATCACGCCCGGCGTGTTCTGGATGAAATACCAGGTTTCTTCCACTAAATTCTTTTTTTCGTCATACAGCGCCAGATTCGCCAGCACATAGCCGGGGAAAAACTTGCGCGAGACCGTCGTCTTCTTGCCCTGCTTCACTTCCGAAACTTTTTCGGTCGGAATCAGGATTTCACCAATAAATTCCGCCAGCTCTTCCTGCTTCACCCGGCTGATGATGCTGTTCTGCACCTTATATTCATGCCCGGAGAGCGTATGTAAAACAAACCACTGTTTTTCCATTAGTTTCTTTCTCTCCGGTTACCGAAGAACCGTCTGTAGCAGGCCCGTCAGCACCCAATCGCTCAATCCGACAAACACACCGAGAATCAAAACCGAAATCACCACAACCATCGTCGAACCGGCCAGCTCCTGCCGCGTGGGCCAGGTGCATTTCTTCAGCTCGATTTTCACCTCGCCTAAAAACGTCTTCAGTGCCTGAATCAGTTCAACTATTTTTTTCATCTCGTTTTCCCGAAGAACTGGCAGGCCAGGAGGGAATCGAACCCCCAACCTGCGGTTTTGGAGACCGCCGCTCTGCCAATTGAGCTACTAGCCTTCAACCGAAATCGTTAACTTATTTTGTTTCTCTGTGCAACGTGTGGCTGCGGTCATGCGGGCAGAATTTCTTCACTTCAAGACGACCCGTCGAAAGCTTCTTGTTCTTGGTCGTCGTGTAGTTACGCCGCTTACATTCCGTACAGGCCAGTGTAATAATATCGCGCATGGTTTAACTCTTTTTCCGCAGATTGCTTATCAAACAGTGCACCGGCTCACCGATGCACTGCTTAGATTTTGCGTGTTCCGCTTATTTCACAACTTCGGTTACGCGTCCGGCACCGACGGTACGTCCGCCTTCACGAATCGCGAAGCGCATGTGCTGCTCCATAGCGATCGGCGTAATCAGCTTAACGCTCATCGCCACGTTGTCGCCCGGCATAACCATTTCCACGCCTTCCGGCAGGGTGATGTCGCCGGTCACGTCGGTGGTACGGAAGTAAAACTGCGGGCGATAGCCCTTGAAGAACGGGGTGTGACGTCCGCCTTCGTCTTTGCTCAAAACATACACTTCGGAAACGAAGTCGGTGTGCGGCAGAATCGAACCCGGCTTGGCCAGAACCTGACCGCGCTCAACATCTTCCTTCTTGGTGCTGCGAAGCAGACAGCCGACGTTGTCACCGGCCCGTCCTTCGTCCAGAATCTTGCGGAACATTTCAACACCGGTGCAGGTGGTCTTAACGGTCGGCTTCAAACCAACGATTTCGACATCGTCACCGGTATGAACGATACCACGTTCGACACGACCGGTAACAACCGTACCGCGGCCTTCAATCGAGAACACGTCTTCGATCGGAAGCAGGAAAGCCTGATCGGTTACACGAACCGGTTCCTGAATATAGGTGTCGAGAGCGTCCATCAGCTCCTGGATGCAGGCAGCGCCCGGGCCGGACGGATCAGCGATCGCGCCGGTTGCGGAACCGCGGATGATCGGAATATCGTCGCCGGGGAATTCGTACTTGCTGAGCAGTTCACGAATTT
Source organism: Kiritimatiellales bacterium (assembly GCA_028692515.1). Classification (GTDB taxonomy): domain Bacteria; phylum Verrucomicrobiota; class Kiritimatiellia; order Kiritimatiellales; family Tichowtungiaceae; genus Tichowtungia. The sequence goes on from JAQUXG010000092.1 coordinate 5,926, forward strand.
CGAGCTCAACGAGGTCGAGCAGTTCTGCGTCGTCCACGAGGTCACACTTGTTCATGAATACTACGATAGCCGGAACACCGACCTGACGAGCGAGAAGAATATGCTCGCGGGTCTGGGGCATTGGTCCGTCGCAAGCGCTGACCACCAGAATCGCGCCGTCCATCTGCGCGGCACCGGTGATCATGTTTTTGACGTAGTCGGCATGGCCGGGGCAGTCAACGTGAGCATAGTGGCGATTGGCGGTGGAGTATTCGACGTGCGAAGTAGCAATCGTCAAAATTTTGGTCGGGTCGCGGCGGCCCTGTGACTCGGAAGCTTTAGCAACCTGGTCGTATGCAATGTAGTTAGCCATGCCTTTTGCACCCTGTACGCAGGTGATAGAAGCCGTCAGCGTTGTTTTACCATGGTCAACGTGGCCGATCGTGCCCACGTTCACGTGCGGTTTTGTCCGTTCGAATTTATCCTTAGCCATGATTCATCCTCCTGATCCGTTTACTGTTTACTTAATCCAGTTCGTTACAAATTCACTGTCTTCTCTTTGTGGAGCCCACGAGCGGAGTCGAACCGCTGACCTCATCCTTACCAAGGATGTGCTCTACCAACTGAGCTACGTGGGCGGTTTTTCCCCCGTGCTCGCGCCATTCTCATCCAAAATTAAAAAAGTATAAAAGGCCTGCTTCCTGTTTTTTCGCCTCAAGAAACAGACTTTTCTTATACCCGTTTAGTCCTAAATTACTCTGCGCAAACACCAACAACTGCTTGGTCTGTCACACAAAGGGGAGCGACTTTAGCGGAAATGAAGGGGCTGTCAACTATTTTGGGGGAAATATTTTTAAATAACCTGAACCCGTTTTTTTCACCTCCGCCCATCCACTTTTCTTAAAAATTTTATTGTGTATAAACCCGTAATG
>JAQUXG010000093.1 GCA_028692515.1 Kiritimatiellales bacterium
ACCCGAAGTGGAAAGAAACCGGCCGCGTTGAACTCTACCCCTCCACCGGAACCGAAGCCGCCCGCGCCGCCGGGCTGCTCAATGATGCCGGCAAACAGATTCCTTTCATCGACCGCATTGTCCAATACGTCGTTGATGATGCCGCAACCACCTGGATGATGTTTCTTTCCGGGCAGTTCAGCTACAGCGCCATCTCGCGCGATAACTGGGACGCCGTCATCACACCCGGCCATGACCTTGTCGAAAAACTCAAAGAGCAGGGAGTTGAACTCCTCTCCAGTCCGACGCTTGATCTCTATTACATCGGCTTCAACATGGACGACCCGCTCGTCGGCAAAAACAAAAAACTGCGTCAGGCACTCAGCTGTGCCTTTAATCCTGAACTGCTCGTCAAGTACTACAACGGCCGCATTGCACCCGTTTACGGTCCGCTGCCCGATCCGCTTGCAGGCTTTAAACCCAAGCCGACTGCGTACTCTTATAATCCTGAAAAAGCCAAACAGCTTTTGATCGAAGCCGGTTATCCGGACGGAATTGATCCCGCCACCGGTCGCCGCCTCGAAGTTGCACTCGAACTCGGCGATGCATCGCCGGAAGTCCGTCAGCGGGTGGATTTAATGTCCGGAATGTTTGATAAAGTCGGCGTCGTGCTTAAACCAAGCTATAACAACTGGCCCGCCTTCCTCGACAAAATGGATCGCCGCCAGGCGCAGCTCTTTCAGCTCGGCTGGGTTGCTGACTACCCCGACGCCGAAAACTTTCTGCAGCTCTTTTGCAGTGCCAACGCATCTCCCGGCCCCAACCACTCCAACTATGCCAATCCGGAGTTCGACAAACTGTACGAGCAGATGCGCGTCATGCTGCCCGGCCCGGAAAAAGACCGGCTCTGCGAAAAAATGGCCGACATCATCATCGAAGACTGCCCGTGGATTTTTCTGTACCAGCCGATGGACTTTGCCGTTATTCACGACTGGCTTAAAAACTACAGCCTCCACGACTTTCCCTACACCATCGTCAAATACCGCCGTGTCGATAACGTCGTGTGGGATCAGTGGAAAGCGAAGCAGGGGAGGAAAAACTGATGCTTCGCTATATCGGCAAACGAATTCTGCAAATGATCCCCACCGTCTTTGGTGTCATCCTGATCACGTTTGTTTTGTTTAACGTGGTCGGCGGAAGCCCTGCGCAGCATGTACTCGGTCCGCACGCCAAAGCTGACACACTCGAAGCCTTCGACGAACAGCGCGGCTTCAACAAGCCGCTCTTCTTTGGAGTTGAAACCGAAACCCGCGCCTATGCCGACTCCGACTTCAAACGTTCCGCCGGCGACTGGCAGGGCATGGATGGCATCACATATACCAACGGCATGATCATTCTCGCCGCCAACGGCGAATACACACTCCCGCTCAAGTTTGATCTGCGCGCCGACTGCAAATACGCGCTCGAAATCGAAAGCCGCGACGAAATTTCCAAACCTTGGAAAAAACAGCGCACAGTTTTCCAAACATTGGAACCCATCAAGACCGGCGGCCAGCCGTTGGAAATCCGTTCCATCAAACTGCGCCGCCTGATGAACAATCCGTTCGACTCGCAGCTCGCATTTTATCTCAATCAGCTTGTGCACCTCGACTTCGGTATTTCCAGCAGCACCAATCAGCGCGTTTCTAAGCTGATGCTCGACGGTATCGGCCCGTCGCTAATGCTCGCCGTTCCGATCTTCTTCATCGGACTCATCACAGCCGTCATGCTCTCGCTCTTCTGCGCCTTCTGGCGCGACACATGGGTGGATCGCTTCTTCGTCGTCTTTTCTGTCGCACTCATGAGCGTCAACTATCTCGTCTGGATCGTTGCCGGGCAGTACCTGCTCGGCTTCAAACTCGGCTGGTTTCCCGTCTGGGGTTTTGAAGATCCGCGCTACCTTGTGTTGCCGGTTCTCATCGGCGTCTTCAGCGGTCTCGGCGCCGAGCTGCGCTTCTACCGCACCATTATGCTTGACGAAGCACACCGCGACTATGTCCGCACCGCGCGCGCCAAAGGCGTCAGCCGCACCGGCGTGCTCTTCAAACACGTTTTGAAAAACGCCATGATTCCGATCATCACCAACACCGTCATTGCCATTCCGTTTCTCTATACAGGAAGTTTACTTCTCGAAAGCTTCTTCGGCATTCCCGGCCTTGGGTACCTCGGTATCAATGCCATTAACTCGTCCGATGTCGATGTCGTCCGCGCCATCGTACTGGTCGGCTCCATCATCTTTGTCATCGCCAACCTCTTAACCGACCTCTGCTATGCGGTGGTTGACCCCCGTGTGAAGCTCAAGTGAAGAAAACTTTTTAACCACAGAATACACAGAACACACGGAAGAATATTTTGACAGGATAACAGGATGATCAGGATGAAAAAACAGAAGGGTCAAAGCGGAGAAAAACACCGGCAATGCCAAGCCTTCTGTTTTTGGACTTTCCGTGTTTTCAGTGTATTCCGTGGTGAACATTCCTTTTTGCGATCTCTGTGCTCTTTCGCGGCCAACTTCCCTATCTGTGTATATCGGTGTGAATCCGTGGTTAGGACAACTGTGTGATGAGTAGCCAACAAATAACTGATAACTCTGAACTGAGAACTGCCGCGCGCGGCAACTCGCTCTGGTCCGACGCCTGGCGGCGGTTGAAGAAAAACCGTCTGGCGATGGTCTGTCTCGGCGTGGTGGTTTTCTACACCGTGCTGGCGATCTATGGCGAATGCGTCTACCGCTATTATCAGGTGAAAGATCAAACTGCGTTCTATCAGAAAACCGATCTCAATCAGGCCTATCAGCCGCCGTCTTCCAATCATTGGATGGGAACCGACGCGCTGGGCCGCGATGTGATGCAGCGGCTGATTCAGGGCACGCGCATCGCCTATAAAGTCGGCATTATCACCTCGCTCATCGCTATTCCCATCGGCGTCTTCTTTGGTTGTTTGGCGGGCTATTTCGGCGGCAAGGTGGACAGCTTTGTCGTCTGGCTTTATTCGACCGTCGCTTCCATGCCGGGACTGCTTTTCATCCTCGCCATCGCCATGGTCGTCGGGAAGGGGCTGCTTGGCATTTATCTCGGCATCGGACTTACAACCTGGGTCGGGCTTTGCCGTCTCATCCGCGGCGAGGTGATTAAGCACAAAGAGCAGGCGTATGTCATGGCGGCCAAAGCGCTTGGGCTCAGCTGGCCGCGCATTTTGTTCCGTCACATCCTGCCCAACGTCTTTCATGTCATTATTGTCACCTTCACGCTTCGTTTCCCGGCGGCGGTCAGCACCGAAGTGTTTATGAGCTTCCTCGGCATCGGCGTCGTCAGCGAACCGTCATGGGGTGTCATGATCAACAGCGCGCGCATGCGGCTCTGGCAGGGCGTTTGGTGGGAAATGACTTTCGTTACGTTGGCGATATTTGGTCTCGTCCTCGCCTTCAACCTGCTCGGCGATGCCCTGCGCGATGCCCTCGATCCGCGCCTCCGCGCCGAAGGAAATTAAAAATGAAAAATCCACTGAAATTTTTGTTTAACCGGCTGTGTGCCTGGCGGATCGGCCTTTCGGATGTGCAAATAACGCAGTTGCGTAAGCAGATCTCGATGGTAACCCTTCGGACAGAGAAATCTCCGGTTGCTTCATTGATCCGCACACTTTCGCCCGTTCGGATTGAAGGTAAGCCATTAATCCGCATCGGCCCCGATGGAGATGGCGGGTATTTGGTGCCGGACGATCTTTCCGGAATTGAAACTTGCTTTTCTGTCGGAGTCGGCCCGGTTTCCGGATTTGAAAAAGAGTGTGCGCGGAGGGGGATGAATGTTTTTCTGGCCGATAATTCGGTTGAACAGCCGGCGGAGTCCGATGAAAAATTCCATTTTACCCGGAAACATGTGGGGGTGCTGACAACAGACAGCGAAATGACTCTGGATCGCTGGGTTGCGGACTCGCTTCCGGATTCCCGGTCGGATCTGCTGCTGCAGATGGATGTTGAGGGGGCGGAATATGAGATTCTTTGCAGCATGACGGATCAGTTGGCGCAACGGTTCCGTATCGTTGTTGTTGAATTTCACGATTTGGATCAGCTTTGGAATCAGGCGTTTTTTAATTTGGCAGTGCGTGTGTTTAATAAACTGTTGCAAACACACACTTGCGTACATATCCACCCCAATAACGTGCGTGGGCTGGTGAAAGAAAACGGGCTGGAGATTCCGCAGGTTGCCGAATTTACCTTTTTGCGCAAGGACAGGGTCTGCAATCCATCGCCCGCCCGGATCTTTCCGCATCCGTTCGATCAGAATAACGCCGCAATGCCGGAGTTGCCGCTTCCGCCTTGCTGGTATCGCGCCGGATAGGTTTCCAAACATTGGAAAATTTCAGAGACAGTGTTAACCAGTTGGGAAACCAAGGCAGTTTGGATTGAAACGATTCCGGGTTTATAAAAATTCAGAACTGACAACCGGTGGTGACTATCCTTAATTTACGGACAGGAGGCGTTATGACATTCAAGGGCGATAAGAAGGTGGGGCGGTGGCTGCTGGCGGACGGCGAAGAGAAGCTGAAGAAGTGGCTGGTGCCGAAGGTGCCGAAGAAGATCGAGACCTATCACCTGACGCTGTCGACGCTGATCTGGTGCGCGATGATCATTTTGTTCAGCTTTTTGGCGAGTTATAACATTCATTTTCTCTGGGTGGTGTCGCTGATGATTTTTATGCAGTACATCACCGATCTGCTGGACGGCGCGATCGGCCGCTCGCGCAATACCGGCCTGGTGAAGTGGGGTTATTACATGGATCATTTCCTCGACTACATTTTTCTCTGCTCGATTCTGATCGGCTACGGACTGATGACCGAAGACCACAACAAGTATCTTTTGTTCTACATTCTGATGCTGTTCGGGGCATTTATGGTGAACTCCTTTCTTTCATTCGCTGCAACGGGCAATTTCCGGATCAGCTATATGGGGATCGGGCCGACTGAAATGCGGCTGGTCTTTATTCTGGTGAATACCTTCATCATTTTCTTCCACAGCCGGTTTAATATGTCGCTGCTTCTGCCGATTACGCTGGCTGGCGCGACCTTCGCGCTGTTTGTGGTGGTCTATCAAACACAGAAACAGCTCTGGAAGGTCGATATGGAGGCCAAGCGTAATGCTGAAAAATAAGCGCCTTCTGCTGGTGAGTCTGCTGTTCGCGCTGCTGGCCGGCTGCTTTCTGGGTCTGAAGTTCGGTTATCCGTACCACCGCCTGATTGCCGCGCTGCTCTGGCTGGCGGGCTGGATTCCACTGGTGATTTCGTACCGCATTAATCAGCGGCTGGTGCGCGCCGGTAAAGTGATTCTCAAGCGCAAAGGGAAACCCTATCTGCCGCATCTGATTGTCGGCGTTGTTCTGCTGGCACTGTTCTATGCGGCGTGGGTGCTGGTGCCGATTGAAACCAGTCCGCTGGTGCAGATGGGCAACGGAGAACTCCGGCAGGAGATTGCGAACGATCTCAATACCTACCGGATACTGCGTGAAACCGCGGACGATCTGACGCAGGAGTTCGAGTCAAACGGGCTGCTCGCCCGCGATGTGAACACGTTGAGCGATGCGGAACGGTTGCAGATCCGCCGCCTCTGGCGCGACGGCGTGATGGCCTTTCTGGAAGCCGACATGCTGAAGGAAAAATACCGCGGCTTTATTCAGATCGACTACAAAGTAAAACCCGCGCTGCACGCCGATGCCTTCTTCATCGCTTACGGCGCCTACATCTGCCAGTACGATGCCTGCCTGAAATTCTGTGAGCTCACCGGCGACAATAAAATGATGGAAGCGCTGCTCAATGAACCGGGCGACGGCATTCCGCCCGACAGCTTTTTCGTCATGAAGCAGCGCCTCACTCATCCGGAAGTGGTACTGCGCCTGAATGCGGGCACCGCTTATTACGAGCTGGTCAAAAAGGATCTGACCGTTTCGCCGGAACTGATCGCTGATTTCGAAATGCGCCGCGCCCGCTTTTTCAAGCGGCTCGGACAGAACCCCGAACTGTTCATCGATAATCCGCTCGATGTGCTGGAGCGCAATGCGTTCAAAACCTGGCTTCCGGTGCAGAAGAACGTCGCGGTGCAGATGAGTTATATCCGCACAGCGAAGCGGGATTATTACATTACGCCGGAGATTATTGACCAGTATCGCGACCGCATGCTGCCGGGCGACATCCTCGTTGAACGGCGTAACTGGCATCTGACGAATATCGGTATTCCCGGCTTCTGGCCGCATTCCGCGCTCTACGTCGGCACGCTGGCGGAGATTGATGCCGCGTTTGATAAGCTCGGCTTCCAACCTTCGGAAAAAATTAAAGAACTCTACCCCGAGGTCTACGCCGCGCTGAGCGGCGCGGATGACGATGGCTATCCGCTGTGCGTCATGGAAGCGATCCGACCCGGTGTGATTTTCCAATCCTTGGAAAAAAGCGCGCACTGCGACTATCTCGGGGTCGTCCGGCCCGATCTGCCGCAGCTCGAAAAATTCAACGCATTGCTCGCCGCCTTTTCGAACTACAAAAAGCCGTACGACCTCAACTTCGACTTCATGACCGACGACGAACTGGTCTGCTCGGAACTCGTCTACAAAGCCTATCAGTCCTCCGGACGCTTGCCGTTCAAGCCGGAGATCATCAATGGTCGCCTGCTGCTTCCGCCCAACGAAATGGTCGAGCAGATCGCCGCCCATCTGCGCGACGCCTTTTCGTTTGTCCTCTTTCTCGATGCCAGCGAAAAAGACAACCGCGTTATCGAAGGAGACCAG
>JAQUXG010000094.1 GCA_028692515.1 Kiritimatiellales bacterium
ATCTGTTTGCAGACTTCAATTAGAATATCCTGTAGAACGGCGGTGTCGGGGTCTTTGCCGCACACGCCAAAGGCGGTGCATCCGGTGCATTTGGCGGTTTGTTCGCACTGATAACAAAACATACTCATGAGATTTCCTTTCGGTTTCTAGTTTGCCCAATCAATGCCGAGGATTATGCTTCTTTTTGAAAACCGCTCCTTGATCTGCGTCAAGTTGCGTAACATTTTAAAAAAGAAGGTACTCCCGTGGAACTGGTCGTCAGCATAATCGTGAAATCGTGGGATGTCATGGCTATAATGGCCCCCTACCTCCTGCTCGGATTTTTTGTCGCAGGCGTCCTCGGGGCGTTTATTCCCAAATCATTTATTGAAACTCATCTCGGGAAACGCGGACTGTGGCAGATTGTAAAAGCCTCTCTGCTCGGCGTGCCGATTCCGCTCTGCTCCTGCAGCGTGATTCCCGTTACGACGTCACTGCGCCGCCACGGCGCGACTCAGGGAGCGGCGATTTCATTTCTCACATCCACGCCGCAGACCGGCGTAGACAGTATCGCCGCCACCTGGGGCCTGCTCGGCCCAGTCTTCGCGGCATTCCGAGTCATCGTCGCCTTTATTACCGGTGTACTTTGCGGTGCAGCGGTCGAAGCGTTCACCCCGCCAGCAGAAGACTCTTCCAACGACTGCGACGACGAGGATTGCCCCTCCTGCAATCCGGCACCCAAAGCGCATCGCTGGAAACAGGTTTTTGCCTATGGATTCGGTGTTCTGCCGCGCGACATCGGCAAGGCCCTGCTCGTCGGCATCCTCATCTCCGGACTGCTCGGGGCACTGGTTCCGGCGGATTTCTTCACCCGCTATTTGAGCTCCGAATGGCTTTCCATGCTGGCGGTTCTTGGATTGGGCATTCCGCTATATGTCTGCTCGACCGGATCGATTCCCATCGCGCTGGCCATGATCGGCATGGGCCTCTCGCCCGGCGCGGCGCTGGTTTTTCTGATCACCGGCCCGGCGACCAATGCCGCTACCATCGCCACAGTTCTCAAAACGATGGGCCGCAAGGTTGTGACCATTTATCTGATTACTCTGGCGGGTTGCTCCCTGACCGCCGGGTGGTTGCTCAACCGCATTCTGACGACCGATGTAATTGTTGAGCAGGTTCATCATCACGCCGCCGGAACCGGTCGCTTCGAACAGATCTGCGCACTGATTCTCACCGGACTTCTCCTTTCCGCCGTTCTTCCGCGAAAGAAAAAGAGCTGTTGCTCTCATTGCTGATAGGTTGACCGCTTCGCGATCAACCTATCGGGCGCGGGATAAAATTGTCACTTTCTGCGTCTGCGGGGACTTCCCCTACATAAAAATACTTAAAAACTTACCTACCTTTGGTTGACGCGGCATCTGCTTTTATGGTTTTCTCTGCGCGTTACTCGCGATTCCACGGAAATTGCCTGTTCCATAAATTGAGGATTAAGAAATGAAAAAAACAACGCTCGCCATTACAGCACTGCTGATCGCCGGATCGCTTCATGCAAACACCATTGAATATACAAATTCAATAAGCATGGCATCCGGGGTTGATTCCACATTCACTTTGAATAAATTCGATGTGACTCTCGGGACATTAACCGGTGTTTACATTGCATACTGGACACAGTTTGAGGATCTTCGCGTGCAAGTAGATAACGATTCTGTAGCACCCCAGAGCGGAAACGTTGGCTTCAACTGTACCCTGTCTTCTTTTTCAAGCTCGGCTAATAATTTCGGCACAATCAACTCTCTCCTTCTTCAGGTTGTTCGAAACCAAAACTATTCCCTTGGAGCAACCACCTCCGACGCAATAGGCGTTTTTGATGCGCAACCAGGAAGTGATGACTACAGAGACTGGGCTCCAGGAACGCTCACCGGGTTCGATGACGGAGATATTGCATCATATGGATTTTCCGAATACACCGGAGCGGGAACCTATAGCGTCACAATCAACGCAACCATGCTGACCGGCATAGACTTTGCAGGAGACAGTATTTACTCCAAACTCAACTCCCCGTCTTCAACGTGGAACGGAAAGGTTATATACACCTATACGCCGATTCCGGAACCGGCTACCGCCTCAATGATGGCACTCGCAGGACTGATTGCACTGCTTGCCCGCCGTCACTTCATGGACTAACAGCACCTCCGTGCTTTTCGAAAAGGATGCCTTCACGGCATCCTTTTTTATGTCCGCACCGAATCGCTCCGATGAAAAACCCACCTTTTCATCTTTCAACATTCATCTTTCATCCTTCACTCTCTTCCCATGACTGATCCATATCTGCTGATCCGTAATGCAAAATTTTTTGCCGGGCTTTCCGAAGCCGCCGGGAAACGGTTGGCCGAACTGAGTCGTCGCCGCACCGTCGCCAAACGCGATCTGCTTTTTATGGAAGGATCCGACGGCACCGCGGTTTATCTGCTCACCGCGGGAAACATCCAGCTGGTCAAAACAAACATGGACGGCAAAGAAACCGTCATTAAAACCGTCAAAGAAGGTGAGCTGTTCGCCGAAGTCATTCTCTTCGAAAAAAGCAAATTCCCCGTCACCGCCATCGCCTGTACCGAGGCGGAAGTCATTGAGCTTCCGCGCGCCGGATTCCTGAAACTGCTCAACGAAGAGGAGTTCCGCAACGATTTCATGGCGATGCTGATGCATAAGCAGCGCTACCTCGCCGAGCGCATCCAGCAGCTCACTTCCATGGATGTCGAAGCCCGCTTCGTCGAATTCCTGCGCGACCACTACGGCGAGATGGAAAAGATCACCCCCGACCTCTCCAAAAAAGATATTGCCTCGGCCATCGGGGCCACGCCGGAAACCTTCAGCCGCCTGCTCCAGAAACTCGAAAAACGCGATGGCTTCTCCTGGACGGGAAAAACCATCACCGTCAACCCCGGCTTCTGGGCGGAATTCTAACCACGGAATACACCGAAGACACAGAAGTTTCCAAGCATTGGAAAAAAGCACCAGCCCCGCACTCTTTTCCTTTCCGTGTCTTCGGTGTATTCCGTGGTTAATCTCTCTCCAACCATTGCCTTTGCGGCGGGTTACGGGTAGATTCCCCGCCATGAAAACACTCGGAATTATTTTTGCTGTCCTTCTAGTACTCCTCGGGCTGGCGCTGTTCGGCCTGCAGATGTTTCTCACCAAAGGTCTGACGACCGCCCTGAATCAGGGCGTCTTTCCCGCAGTCAAAGGCATGTACGGCCTCGAAATGAGTATCACCAACGCCTCCGTTAACCTGTTCAAAGGCAGCGCATTGCTCGAAGGCTTCTCCGTCAGCAACCTCAAGGGCTATGAAGAACCCACCCTGCTCACCTTCGACACCTGCCGGCTCGATCTCGATATGATGTCCCTGCTCAAGCGCGATCCGGTTGTGATCAAACTGGCCGAGGCCGACGGCGCGGTACTGACAGTTGAGCGCAACAAACAAAAGCTCTATAACGTCAAAGAGCTGGCCGATGCTCTCAAGCCGGTCGAAAGCAAAGAAGCTGCGCCAAAGGCCGAGCCGACCGAACCGGCGGCAAAAGCCAAACCGGTGCCGGTGCATATCCGCCGCATCGCGATCAACTCGCGGGTGAAATATATCGACAGCGGACGCAACAGAACCTGTGACCTGAATCTGCGACTGACCGGCAGCGATCTCTTCACCGTTCCCGCCGAAGGCCAGCCGGACAGTCTGCTCGTTCTGCGCGGTTCACTGGCGCACGACAAGGATTCGTTCGCCACCGACCTCAACGCCATTCTCAAGCCGCTCACCGATCCGAAAAATCCCAGCTTCAACGCCACCGGCAGCGTACTCGACATCAGCGCCGACTTTATCGCCGACCTGCTCAAGTCGAACGACATGGAAAGCAGCTCCTTCTCCATCAAGCCGTCCATCACTTGCACCGAAGGACGGCTCAAGGGCTCCTATCTCGATCTGGTATTAAATGATCTCAAAGTTTACGGGGCATCAATGGATTCGTTTTCTATTCGGATCCCGATCAAAGGAACCATTCAGAAACCGGTGCCCGAATTTCCCGATCTGCAACAGTTACTCCTTTCCGAGCAGGGACTGGAAATCGGCAAAATCCTCGGTCTGCGCGAACTGAAAAAACAGCTGGGCGTCGAAACCAACGCCACGCCGCGCGATCTGCTGATCGGCGGGCTGACCAACAACGTGAAGGAAATTCAGAAAAACCCCGCCCTGAAAGGACTGATTGAGCTGATTGTACCGGATGCACAAACCAACCCCACAGTCACCAACCAGCCCTCCGGCAAGGCAACCCGCAAAACGACCGGCAAAGCCATCGGCAACGAGCTGATCGATCAGCTCGGCAAGAACGTTAAGGAACTCGACAACGACTCCATCAAAGACTCTCTACAGAACTTTGGAACATCCCTGCTGTTTGGAACAAACCTATGACTTCCTCCTCCGTACTCGTTCTCTCCGCCGCCGCCTATCTCATCGGCTCCATCCCGTTCGGGTTGCTGATCGCGAAAACCAAAGGCAAAGACATCCGCAAACTCGGCAGCGGCAACATCGGCGCGACCAACGTGCTGCGTTGTCTCGGCAAACCACTCGGCATCACCTGCTTCGTCCTCGACGTACTCAAGGGCTACCTGCCCGCCGCACTTTTTCCAATCATTGGAAATCTTCATGCCGATTTTCCAAGCATTGGAATTCTGTTTGGAGCGCTTTCGATTCTTGGCCACAACTTTCCGATTTTCCTGAAATTCAAAGGCGGAAAAGGCGTCGCCACCAGCGCAGGCGTGTTGATCGGTGTCGCGCCGCTGGCCGTCGTCCTCGGACTGCTCACCTGGGTGATCGTCTTCAAGGTCTCCGGCTACGTTTCGCTCGGCTCGATTATCGCCGCGCTGATTGTCATCCTCGCCGGATGGATCCGCATCGGTAAATACGGCGTCGTCACCGCCATCGCCCTCACCCTGCTCGGCGGCCTTACCATCTGGCGCCACCGCTCCAATATCCAGCGCCTGCGCGACGGAACGGAAAATAAGTTCAGTCGAAAGTCAAAAGTCTAAAGGTCAAATGCCCCGACTTTCAGACCTTTGACCTTTAGACTATCGACTCAAATAAAAACGGAGTTTTTATGAAATGTTTTGTTATAGGAAACGGCGGCTGGGGAACAGCACTGGGCATGACGCTGGCGGGCAACGGTCACGACGTCACCATCTGGGGGCCGTTCGAAGAAGAGATTCAAACCATCCGCAGCGCGGGCGAAAACTCCGTCTATCTGCCGGGCGTCAAAATCCCGTCTGCCATCCAATGGACCTCCGATCCCGCCGGAGCCGAAGAGGCCGACCTGATTGTCGTGGTGGTTCCGTCGCGCTTTGTCCGCTCTTCGCTCGAAACCTTTAAACCGTTCCTGCGCGCCGACGCGCTGATCGTCAGCGCCACCAAAGGGCTCGACGAAAAAACGCACCAGCGCATCAGCCAGATTGCGCACGACGTACTCGGCCGCGACATCGCCGTACTCTCCGGCCCGTCCCACGCCGAAGAAGTGGCGCGCGGCGTCCCGACCGCCGTCACCATCGCCGGAAAAGATTTCCAAACATTGGAAAAAATTCAGCAGGCATTTCTCGGCAAAACCTTCCGCGTCTACACCTCCGACGACGTCATCGGCGTTGAACTCGGCGGAACGCTCAAAAATATTATCGCCGTCGCTGCCGGGATTCTCGACGGCATCGGGCTGGGCGACAACTCCAAAGCCGCGCTCATGACGCGCGGCCTCGCCGAAATCACCCGCCTCGGCACCGTGCTCGGCGCGAAACCCGAAACTTTTTCCGGACTCAGCGGCATCGGCGACCTGATCGTCACCTGCGCCAGCCGCCACAGCCGCAACCGCTCGGTCGGCGAACGGCTCGGCAAAGGTGAAAGCCTCAAAGACATCATGGGCGGCATGAAGCAGGTCGCCGAAGGCGTCTGGAACGCCAAAGCCGCGCGCGACCTCGCCAAAGAGCACAACATAGAAATGCCCATCACCGAAGAAGTCTGCGCCATCGTCGAAGAAGGTAAAGACCCCCGTCAGGCTCTCAAAGATCTCATGGGCCGCGACCCTAAAGCGGAATGAACGGTGAACCTTCAGCTTCCGGATTCTGTGCAGACTGCGGAACGGTTCATTCGCTCGGCGAAGGCAACAGCCGTAAGTTTGCATTCGAGCTGATGGAACATCTCGAAACGCACGAGTGTCTGGACTTTGAAGCCGCACCCGCCACTCGCCACCCGCCACTCGCCACAAGCTATCTGTTTGGCGACGCGCGCGGGCAAATGTTCGGCGTGATGGAATGCGAAGACGCTTCCGGCAACACCGTTATTCTGAAAGCCTTTTCCTGTCAGTACGACGGCGAGTGGCTGATCGATGGATGGGCTCCGCCGATTCTCGATCCGAAACAGTTTGTTGATCTGATCGCCGAGCCGGACAAAGCGATCAACCTCCGAACGCGCGCCCTGAAAGGAATGGAAAAATCCCATCCGGATTACCGGACTCTTTTCGATGAGCGCAAAACGCTGTCGCAGCAGTTGATGAAAGATATTCACGCGCTCTATCACCTGACCAACTTTCGCGGAGAAACCCGTCCGCTGACCGATCTGCTTTCCGGCAATATCCCCACCGGAGTCGGAGAATGCTGTGCCCCAAAGCTGCTGAACATGCCGCGCTTCACAGACTGAAACCGGTCGGTCTGAGCGAATTTTACTGGGG
>JAQUXG010000095.1:0-5426 GCA_028692515.1 Kiritimatiellales bacterium
CTCATTCTCGCGCCGCTTGCCGCCGCCTGCGGCTTGACCGTTCCCATGATCTCCGGACGCGGTCTTGGCATCACCGGCGGCACGCTCGACAAACTTGAATCGATTCCCGGATTCCGCACGGACCTTTCCGAAAAAGAATTTTTCCAAACATTGGAAAATGTCGGCTGTTCCATTATCGGGCAAACCGCACAGCTTGCGCCAGCCGATAAAAAACTCTACGCCTTGCGCGATGTCACCGGCACCGTACCCTCCATTCCGCTCATCACGGCCAGCATCATGAGCAAAAAGATGGCCGAAGGCCTTGATACACTCGTGCTCGATGTAAAGTGGGGTAAGGGCGCTTTCATGAAAACCGTTGAGCAGGCGCGCGAACTCGCCAAAGCCATGGTCGATGTCGGCACGCATATGGAAAAAAAAGTGCGCGCGCTCATCACCAACATGAATCAGCCGCTCGGCCGCGCGGCGGGTAATGCGCTCGAAGTGCAGGAATGCCTGGAGGTTCTGCGCGGCGGCGGCCCCGACGATTTAAAAAAACTGAGCGTTGAGCTGACCGCTCACATGCTCGAACTCTCCGGAGTTTTTCCAGACCTTGGAAAATCCAGAGAGAAAGTTTTCCAATGTTTGGAAAACGGCGCGGCGCTGAAAAAATTTGAAGACATGGTCGCCGCGCAGGGCGGTTCCACGGAGTGGAAATTTGCCGAAGCCGCAATTCAGGAGCCGCTGATTGCGCCCGCCGACGGAATCGTCACGGCGGTGGATGCCGAACTGATCGGCAAAGGCTGCCTCGTGCTTGGAGCCGGGCGGAAGAAAACGGACGATACGATCGACCACGCCGTCGGCATTGCGCAGATGAAAAAGCCGGGCGAGACGGTCAAAAAGGGCGAGCCGCTTGCGGTGATCTTTTCCAATGATCGGAAGAAACTGGACGAAAGTTTTACAATGTTTGGAAAAGCTTTTACTCTCGGCGGAGAGTATAAGTCTGTTTCGTTGATCACCGAAGTAACGGGAGTGTGACGGCTATGAAAAAATGCTGGAAGGTTTCGCCAAAATATCTCAGCGGTTTGCTGGGTGCGATTCTGGTTGTGGCGGTGGTGCAGTATTCACTGATGACCGGCGTTGTGCATCCGGTAAATCTTGTGTTTCAGGCCATGCAGGTTTTCTGTTATCTGCTGCTGGCCGTCGCGGTCTTTCGCGGAGTCATTCAACGCTCGCGGCTGGCCTGGCTGGTTGTTCAGACGATGCTCTCCGCCCTGTTCGCCTTTTCCCTTCTGTTCACGACGGTCAGTGCGATCTTCACCCTGAAAAGTCACGGGTTTGCTCTTATGCTCGGCGCGGCTCTGATCACTGCGATTTTAAACGGTCTGTTCTTGGGGCTGCTGTTTTCCCTGCCGGTTTGTGAGTACTTCAGCCCCAAGAATGAGGAATAACGGGTGACCGCAACTTGTCTCAACTGAAGGGATAACGGTATGAAGCGTTTGGCGGCGAAACTTCCGAAATACGGCGAAGCTCTGGTGGGCGCGGCGGTGGTGGTGATCACGGTTCAGTATGCGCTGATCACCGGCGTGATGAACCTGAACCATCCGGTGTCCGGTCTTTCCCAGCTGTTTTTCTATCTCCTGCTGGCCGGCGCGGTTTCCCGAGGGATTACCCAGCGCTCGCCATTGGCGTGGCTGGTGGTGCAGATAATGATGGTCGCTCTGTTTGCTTTTTCTTTACTGCTTACGGGGATTTGTGTGGTGCTCGCCCTAAAAGGATGGAGTTTCTGGACGATGCTGCTCACGGCCTTGCTGACGGCGGTGGTGAATGGTCTGCTGGTCGGGTTTTTGTTTACGCTTGCGTCCAGCAACAAAACCATCCCGATCCGCGAATAATATCAGTAGGGTGTCCGGTTGGTTTTTTTGTTCCACCTCTCAAACGCTTCTTGCGCTTCGGCGGGTAGGAGTTGTCCGGCAGGCAGATTGCGATTTTTCCAATCCTTGGAAATTTCACGGTAAATCATCTCGTCATCAAATCCTGCATCGGCGGCGGCGTTTCGGTCGGCGGCAAAATAGAGATGATTGAGCCGTGCCCAGTAAATCGCAGAGAGGCACATCGGGCAAGGCTCGCAACTGGCGTAGATTTCGCATCCCGAGAGATCGAACGTATTTAACGTTGCGCAGGCGTCGCGGATCGCCATGACTTCCGCATGAGCCGTCGGGTCGTTCGAGGACGTGACGCAATTCCAGCCGCGCCCGATAACGTTTCCGTCTTTAACAATCACCGCACCGAACGGCCCGCCTGCGCCTGCTTCCATTTTTTCAATGGAGAGAGCAATGGCTTCGCGCATAAATGCTTCGTTCATGGGCTTGATGCTACGCGCTGATCTCTTTACTATCAAGCCCATGCAAGCGATCAATCTGGTGGCAATGAACGAGGCGGTTTCAGCGGTTAAATCGCTCTGGCCGCAGGCAAAGCCGAAGCTCGGAATTATCCTGGGTTCCGGATGGGGCGGAGCGATTGAAGGCTTTGCCGTTAAAGAGTCACTTCCATATGGAAAAATTCCAAACCTTGGAAAAGCTGGCGCACCGGGTCATGCCGGACAGCTGATTCATGCAGAACTTAATGGCACAGAGATTTTTATTTTTCAGGGCCGCCGTCATCTTTATGAAGGCGAGGGCTGGACACCCGTTGTGCTTCCGGTCTGGATTCTGAAACAGTTCGGCGCGCAGACAGTTCTGCTGACGAACGCCTCCGGCGGAATTCGTGACGGTCTGCGCCCCGGCACGCTGATGGCGATTGAAGATCACATCAATCTGCTCGGCGGCAATCCGCTGGCCGGCCTGCATAATGCGTCTTTTGGCGACCGCTTTCCCGACCAGACGGCCGTGTATGATCACGATTTGCGGCAGGCGCTGATTGCCGCCGGTGCGGATGCGTCCGGTGTTTATCTGGCAACATCCGGCCCGACGTTTGAAACGCCCGCCGAAATCCGCGCATTCCGTGCGCTGGGCGCCGATGCCGTCGGTATGTCCACGGTACCGGAAGCGATTTTCGCCAATGCACTCGGTCTCAAGGTGGCCGGACTTTCCTGCGTTTGCAACTGGGCGGCAGGGCTGGGCGATGAAAAACTGAGTGGCGCAGATGTGATCCGTACTGCGAACGAAGCGATGCCGCGCATGCGTACGGCGCTTAGGCAATTTACCGGCAACGTATTTAACTGAGGAATCTGAATGAAGGTATTGAACCAACTGTTTGAGAACAACCGGGACTGGGCCAAAGGGATTCTTGAGAAAGACCCGGAGTTTTTTAAAAAACTGTCGAGCCAGCAGGCTCCGCAGTATCTCTGGATCGGCTGCTCGGACAGCCGTGTGCCGGCGAATGAATTGATCGGCATGGCGCCGGGCGAGGTGTTTGTGCATCGCAACATCGCCAACATGGTGATTCATACCGATATGAACTGTCTCGCGGTTCTGCAGTACGCCGTCGATTTTCTGAAAGTAAAACACATCATCGTCTGCGGGCACTACGGATGCGGCGGCGTCGAGGGGGCGATGGATAACCGGCCTCAGGGGCTGGTTGATAACTGGCTGCGGCACATCCGCGACATCTATCAGAAATATGAATCCACGCTGAACGGGATTACCAATCTGAAGCGGCGAACCAACAAGCTCTGTGAGCTGAACGTGATTGAGCAGGTCGCCAATGTCTGTCACACCACGTTTATACAGGAAGCGTGGAAGCGCGGGCAGGAACTGGCGGTACACGGCTGGGTTTATTCTTTAGAAAACGGCTTGTTACGCGACTTGCACGTTTGCGTACGCGGTGCAGATGAACTGTCCGCAATTTATCGGCTGGCAATAGACGAAGAGCTGGAGGAAAAAGAATGAAAACCGAAGGACTTCTGGAAGCCGCAGCGAAAGCCTCCCGCAAAGCCTATGCTTCGTACTCGGGCTATAAAGTCGGTGCCGCATTACTGTGCGCAGATGGCGACGTGTTCGTCGGCTGTAATGTGGAGAACGCGTCTTACGGTCTAACGGTTTGCGCCGAGCGCACCGCGATTTTTACCGCTATCGCGGCCGGTCGCCGCGACTTTGTCGCCATGGCCATTGTCGCGGACGGCGACAGCATGCCGTATCCCTGCGGTGCCTGCCGTCAGGTGCTGTCTGAATTCTGTCGCGAGGAGTTTTCTGTCTATATCGCTAAAGCGTCGGAACTCGAAGACTACGAAGTCGTCTGTCTTGCGGCGCTTCTTCCGCATCAGTTCAAGATGACCGACTAAGTTGTAGGACAGCCCGCCGCATAGGGTGTAGGACGCGCTTCCCCGCAGGGGCGCGTGTGGTGGTGAGAAAAAGACCACAGGCTCTCTGGAATACCGAGAAGCCTGCCCTACAAGTCCGTTTCCATTGTAGGACGCGCTTCCCGTATCCGGGAGCGTGTGTTACCGTCGCCGCATGAATCGCGTGCCAAAACATCCACCCCGATTGGTTCCATTTCAGAAGTACGACTCCCCGTTGTGGTTTGTTACCTTCGGTACAAGGAATCGTTCCCCGATTCTTGCCAGCCAATCGGTGCATGAGCAATTTGTTTCATTTGCCCTGAAGAATGCACAGCATGGAATTGCTATTGGCAAGTATGTGATCATGCCAGATCACATTCACTTTTTCATTCGGCTTGCGCCGGATTGCAAGCTTGGCGCAACCGTTGGATTCCTCAAAAAGTCGTTGTCTGCGGTGCTAAATCCTAACGAGTCAGCGGCCCCTCATTGGCAACCGGGGTTCTTCGACCATATGCTTCGTTGCGCACCAAGCTATTCTGAGAAGTGGGAGTATGTTTATCAGAATCCCGTGCGCGCCGGGTTGGTCGCAAATGCCGATGAATGGCCGTATTCCGGGCAGATTATGGAAATCAGGTATTCATGAGGCACAGGCTCGTTTTACGACTCGACCAACGGGAGAGAGGCCTCGTTATACGAAGCAGTGACCAAAGGGAACATCAACCCTGTCCTACAAAGGGAGCGTGTGAATTGTTCTCGGGCACAAGCTCCCCTGCGGGGAAGCTCGTCCTACAAGTCCATTTTCATTGTAGGACACGCTTCTCGTATCCGAGAGCGTGTGTGCTTATCTGGCGGGATGTCGAACGAACGACAGAATCCAGCCGCCGATCAGACTGATGGCAAAACCGGTCGGGAAATACCAGATCCACGAAACGTCCGTGAATTGCAGCCATCCAGTAACGCCGATGCTCACCAGTGCCGCCGGAATCCACGCAATGAATGAACCGTGTTTCGTCAGCAGGCCGAGTAGAAAGAGCGCCAGCACCGGCGCGCTGAAGAGTCCCATAAACGTCGCGAAGGTTTCGATGATCCCTTTGGCCGATGACATGAAAAACAGATAGACCGAGAGTCCAGTGGCCAGCAGGCCGAGCAGGGCGGTCACGAGGCGCGCCAG
>JAQUXG010000095.1:5526-6734 GCA_028692515.1 Kiritimatiellales bacterium
TGGAAAAATAAAATCGTTCACCACCACGGTCGCCATCGAGTTGATGCCCGAATCCATACTCGACATCGCCGCCGCGAAAATCGCCGCGATCAGCAGGCCGGAAAGGCCGGTTGGAAGAACGTGCGCGATGAAGTAGGGAAAAATTTTGTCGCCGCTGATCGCCTCCGGCAGTGCGCCGGGATTGAGCTGGTAGTAGGCGAAGAGTCCAAGGCCGATGAATAGCAAAAGGCTGACGATGCAGAAATCGGTTCCGGCATTAAACAGAATGGCTTTGGCCATACCGCCTTTGGTTTTAGTGGAAAGCAATCGCTGAACCGTCACTTGATCGGTTCCGTAGTCCTGCATCATCTGGAAGAAAAACGAAATCGCTACACCGGTCAGCGTCATGCGCCACAGGCTGACGGAGCCGTCGAGTTGTAGATGATTGTTCTCGCGCGCGAAGTGGATAATGCCCGCCGCGCCGTCCGGGGAAAAATGAACGAGGAAAACAGCCACGACGATGGCTCCGCCGATCAGCGTGATAAATTGCACCACATCGGTCCAGAGCACGGCGGCCAGCCCGCCCATCACGGTATAAAGCGTGGCGAGTATTCCCATGGTCAGAATGCTGAACACCAGCGGCAGGCCGGTCGCAATCGAAAGCGCTAGTGCCGGAGCGTAAATCACCGTCGCCATCCAGCCGAGCCGCGCGCAGAGAAACAATGACGCCGCCGTCTTGCGCGCCGCTTCGCCGAAGCGGATGCCGATATATTCATACGACGTCGTGATGTTCAGTTTTCGGTAAACGGGATAGAAAACGAAAATCAGAATTGGCGCGAGCAGCGGACTGACGACTGCGACAGCCAGCAAGGTGACGTTGCTGCGGTAGGCGAGGCCGGGCAGTCCCATATAAGTCACCGCGCTGGTCAGCGAGGCGTACATACTCATCGCCACCGCCAGCCACGGCATCTTGCGGCCCGCCAGAAAAAAATCCTCGGCGGTCTTCTGTTTGCCCGCGAACAGAAAACCGATCCATACCATCGCGGCGAGATAGATCAGTAGAATGGTGTAGTCAATCGGTCCGAATTGCATGACTTACAGGCCGAGAACATTTTTCATGCTGTAGAGGCCGGGCTTTTGCTGAACGACCCACGCGGCGGCGTTGAGTGCGCCCATGGCGAAGGTTTCACGGCTGGTGGCGCGGTGCGAGAGTTCAATCATTTCGCCGG
>JAQUXG010000096.1 GCA_028692515.1 Kiritimatiellales bacterium
GGCGACCTGAATACAGGGAAAGCTTCCGCCGGACGCGCAGGGTGTTTGCGACACGATGGCGGCGGCACCGCGCTGAACGGCATCCTCCGCATAGGCGGCGCCGTCGGCATGCTCGCCATGAAGTGCCACGAACAACGAGCCGGGCGCGGCGCGGCGTGAGTCATAGACGATGCCGGTAATATCGCCGGAAATGTCGCCGGAAACTTCCAGCGTTTCAATGGATTCTAAAAGTTTTTTCAGTTTCATGGTCGTGTTAATCCGAAGTGTCTTCTTCGCCGGTTCCGCCGGTTTCGAAGTCAGTTAAATATTCCGTGGTAAAGCCTTCGGGCGGAATGCGCAGATAACGTACGGTCTGGTCGGCAATTTCGTGAAAGTACGGAGCGCAGACGGTTCATCCGTAGTACCCGCCCTGTGTCGGTTCGTCTGCTACCACAATGATGCTGATGGCAGGATTTTCGACCGGCAGGAATCCGACAAAGGAAGCGATATATTTGTGGCTGTAATAGCCGCCGTTCACCAGATCGGCTTTTTGTGCCGTGCCGGTTTTCCCTCCCACCAGATAGCCCTGAAGCGCGGCCTGCGTTGCGGTACCGCCGGGCTGTGTGACACGCGCCAGCAGGCGACGCATTTCTTTGGCCGTGTCCGGACGGATCGGACGGTTCAGGACTTCCGGCTGCGGCTCCAGCAGCAGTTCACCGGTCGGACTGACGACTTTGCGGATGATGAACGGACGCATGCGCGCGCCGTCGTTGGCGATGCAGCTGATGGCGTTCAATATCTGCATAGAGGTGACGAGTACCTCCTGCCCCATCGCGATACGGGTGATGCTGAGCTTGGACCAGCGTTCGGTTTTCCAGACAATCCCGGCATCTTCACCGGGAAGATCAATGCCGGTTCGTTCACTGAACCCGAAAGATCGCAGTGCCTGATAGACTTTCTTTTCACCCATCTGAAGCGCCACTTTGGCGGCGCCGATGTTGCTCGATTTTTTGATAATGTCGGCAACCGTCAGGCTTCCGTACTCGTGCGAGTCGTGAAGAATTCTGCCTCCATAGTGCCAGGCGCCGTCTTCGCAGTCGAAGATGTCGGTGGATTTCACGGCACCGCTGTCGAGCGCCGAGGCGATGACCATCGCCTTCATGGTCGAGCCCGGTTCGTAGGTGTAGTTGATGGTGCGGTTGCGCAGCCACTCCGCAGGTGCTGTATTAAAGCGGTTGGGATTGAATGTGGGAAGCGAGGCCATTGCCAGAATTTCACCGGTACGCACATTCTGTACGATGGCCCATGCGGCGGCGGGATGATATTTGGCGTTCAGATTGTCGAGAGCCACTTCTGAAAAATGCTGAATTTGCTGGTCGATGGTGAGATAAACATCTGCACCGGACTGAGGATCAATGTCCACCGTGCGCTGGCTGTAAATTTCGTGCCGCCGGCCGTCTTTTTGACTGATGCGCAGGCCGGAAACGCCCTGAAGCAGCGTGTTCATGCGCTGCTCTACACCGGCGCTGCCGACGCCTTCGTAGTTCGCATAGCCAATAACATGTGCGCCTAGAACCCCTTTGGGATAGTCGCGGATCGGCACGTCTTCAAAAATGAGTCCTTTCAGGTTCATCGCACGCAACGGCTCAATCGCTTCTTCCCGCATAAACTTCTGAATGCGGACATACTGCCGATCGGGTTGATTGAGTAAATTCCAGACGACGGAACGATCCATCGCGAAGCGGCTGACGAGCGCATCGCAAACATTGGTGATGCTGCCGTTTTCCAGAATAAATTTCGGATCGGCGCAGACGTGCTTGGCGGCAACGTCAGAGGCAAGCATATTGCCGTTGCGGTCAAGAATCCGTCCGCGCGGACCACGGGTTTCCTGTTCCAGATGACGCCCGTTTTCAATACGTGCCAACGTTCCGGGAGACGGTTTTAAATGCAAAAAGGCCAGGCGAACGCCCAGCCCGACAAACACCGCCGCCATCACGACCGACGTTGCAGCTGTTCTCCCGTTATACTTCATGGACTTCCCGGAAAAGCTCCATTGATCAAGCCCTTATTTGTTGTAGGCCAGAGCGGTTACCGAAGCAATCGTTCCACTGCGCACACGTACAACCTGCTGTTCGTTCGGCAAATGCATCACGAGATGATGACGCTTAAGTGCCCGATCCAGACTGGCGGGAGCCAGCATGCTGGACCAGCGGTCCTGCTCGTTATTCAACTGGCGGCGGGAATCGCGCTGAACCGTTTCCAGCTGTTTAATTTCCTGACCGAGCATTTCGCAGCGGGCGCACAGCCAGAGATAGCTGAGACCGAACACAACGACGAAGACCAGAAAACAGGCCAGCACCGTCGGAAACGGAATACGTACCTGAGATTTACGGTTTCTAGTTTTCTGTCGTTTTTTCATGCTGCTTTCTCCTTTTCCGCCGCGCGCAGTTTGGCTGAGCGCGAACGCGGATTATCCGTCAATTCCTGTTTCGTGGCGGTCAGCGGCTTTTTCGTCAGCAGCCGTACCGCCGGTTCGTCGTAAATCAGTTTTTCACCGCCCTGCTGAAGCGACTCGCGCTTCACCGTGTGGCGTTTGAAAAATTCCTTCACCGGACGGTCTTCCAAACTATGGAACGTGATCACCGCGAGCCGCCCGCCCTCGCGAAGCATCGAAAGTCCGGCTTCCAGTCCGGCGTCCAAACTCTCCAGCTCCGCATTCACCGCCATGCGCAACGCCTGAAACGTTTGCGTGGCCGGATGAGTCGGTCCGCGACGCCCGCCCTTGGCCCGTTCAACGATTTCTGCAAGCTTGAGCGTCCGCTCAATCCGCCCGTTCTGACGCTCCTGCACAATCGCCCGCGCAATACGACGGGAGTCGCGTTCTTCTCCAAGGCGGTAAATCAGATTGGCCAGCGTTTCTTCGTCGTCCTCATTCACTAAATCGGCAGCCGAGCGGCCCTGCGCGCGATCCATGCGCATATCCAGCGGCCCGTCCTTGGCAAAGCTGAAGCCGCGCTCCGCGACATCGATCTGCGGCGAGCTGACGCCGAGGTCGAGGAGAACCCCGTCCACCTCCGTCACGCCGATCTGTCCGCAAAGCTCTTTCATATCCGCAAAATTTCCGTGTATCCGTATCGCCCGATCCCCGAAGGGTTTTAAAATCTCTTTCGTCTGCTCAATCGCCTCTGCGTCCCGGTCCAGTCCAATCAGCCGTCCTTCCGGCGCCAGTCGCTTCAAAATCTCCGTTGCATGTCCGCCCCGCCCGAGTGTGCCGTCGATGTAGATCCCCGCCGGGTTGGTCACCAGCAGATCCAGCGTTTCGTTCAGCAGTACCGGTACATGCATAAATTCCTTTAAGCCGTCAGCATTCCCAAAACCCGGCGCGAACAGTCCGCCGAGAAGGTGGCGGCCTGAGTCGGCGTCATCAGCACCGTGCGGCGCATGCCGTTTTCCGGCAGACGCAGGTAGCGTTTCTTTTCAGGCGTCAGATCAATCGCCCGCGAGAAGTACATATATTTTGCAATGCGGCTCATACCCATACCTCTTCTCCTTAGTAGCCTCCGTAAAACGCGGCCTCTGCCAGCGCCGAAACGGCGGGCAGCGCCATATCAAAATTTTCTTCACTCCAAAGCTCGATGCGCGTCAGCGTGCCGACCAGCACCACCTTGCTTTTCACTTCTACATGAGCCAGCAGCTCATCCTTAATACGCACGCGGCCCTGCGCATCCACGCTCAGCGCGTCGGCCGAGGCCGTCATCGCCCGCACCGCCTGCTCATCCTGCGCATCCACCGCGCCCGATCCGCGCAACTGCTGCAACCGGCGGTTCATTTCCGCTAAGGTGTAGAGATAGAGGCATTTCCGGTCAGGATGGGGAAAAACGTACAAACGGGGCGTTTCCCCCATCATTCCGCGCCAATCCGACGGAATAATCAGCCTGCGTTTGGGATCCAGAGAGTGATGGAAGGATCCGACAAACAGCTCTTCAACTCTGCTATCGACTGTATTCATACTCCATTCCGCCCTTCTTGGCTCCAATATATGCCACTTTGCCCCACCGTCAGTCAATTTTTTTGTGGGTTTATTTTTCTTAAAAAAGTCCGGAACAGAACTGCCCTGCCGTTTGACTAAGAAGGCGCAGAGAGATATCATAGCGCCAACAAACAACAAGGAGTATTCATGAAAAAGTTCATTATTATTGCATCGATTGCCACGCTGGCTGTTTCAACGTATGCCATGTCTAAAGCTCCGGCGGATGCCAGCGTCCCCGGTGCCGACAAAGCCTGCGCCGTAAAAGAAGCGGCTTCCGGTTGCGCAACAGAAGGTTCGTGCAAAATGGATGCGGCAAAAACCGATGCCATGAAGGCGGCGGCTGAAAAAACCGAGTGCGCTGGCGGTGTCTGCCCGCTGAAGAAATAAGCTGTGGTTTTCTAAACCACCCTGTACCACCCTCTCCCTCACGGGAGGGGGTTTTTATTTTCTCCAACCATTGGAAAAATCAGGAGGCACGCTTCTTTTTCAAAATCCGGCTGAACCAGAACAGCGCAAGAATACCGCTCAGCATCTGCCCGGCCGCCATCCCGGCAAAAATCCCCGTAACACCCGCCAGCTTTGAGCCGATCCATGCCAAAGGCATCACCAAGACCGCCAGACGGATTGCCATCAGTGCGGACGAATGCCACGGCAGTTCGATCGCATTAAACGCAAAGCCGGTATGCACCGACGAATGCTGCAACACCGCACCCGCGAGGATGATCCGCAGATAGAGCGTGATGAAGCGGATCACCTCGGGATCATGACTGAACCACTCCGCCACCACCGGCGCAACAAACAGAGCCACGATAAAACAGAACAACGCATAGATGATCCCGTACCAGTTCGTCAGCACCCACGCTTTGTGTACGCGATCCAGACGCCCCGCACCCCAGTTCTGTCCTATGATCGGAATCAGCCCGGTGCCCATTGCCATGGGCACCATATAAGCGAACCCCTCAATCCGCTGTCCCGCCGTCGTTGCCGCCACTGCCGCCACGCCAAATCGGGCAATAAAATGAAGGATCACGCCGCCGGTCAGCGGCAACAGTAGATTCGTCGCCGCCGCTGGGGCTGCCACAAACAGAATCGACTTCCACGCCGCCAGCAGTTCGCTTTTCACCGGACGGGTCCACGCCAACATGCGGTAGCGGAAATGCAGCAACCAAATTGACAAGGCCAGCGTCACAACGCGCGAAATACCGGTCGCAATCGCCGCGCCCGCCACGCCCATTGCCGGAAATTTTCCCAGACCAAAAATAAACAACGGATCAAGAACTACATTCAGCAATGCCCCTGCCGCCATTACCAGCCCCGGACGCAGTGTATCGCCGGTTGAGCGGATCGCATTGTTTCCAACCATTGGAAGAACCGCGAACGGCACAAAGCAGAACCAAATGCGCATATAAATCAGCGCCGGCCCCAGCGTATCGCCGCCCGCGCCCATCAGCCGCAACAGCGACGGGGCAAAGATCTGGCCGAAAACCGACATCACGCCCATTGCCAACAGCGTCAGCAGCAGACTGTAGGTCGTCAGATGCTTCACCCGCTCCGGATTCTTCTGTCCGATCGTACGGCTCACACACGACGACGTCCCCACGCCCAGTCCGAGACCGATGCTGTAGAAAATCATCACCAGCGGAAACGTAAAGCCGATCGCCGCCAGCGGTGCCGTACCCAGCCGCGACACAAACCAC
Organism: Kiritimatiellales bacterium; assembly: GCA_028692515.1. Classification (GTDB taxonomy): domain Bacteria; phylum Verrucomicrobiota; class Kiritimatiellia; order Kiritimatiellales; family Tichowtungiaceae; genus Tichowtungia. The sequence goes on from JAQUXG010000096.1 coordinate 5,707, forward strand.
GCATCCGTCAGGTTGAACACCATCATCGCAAAAAAGCCCATAATCATCGGCGGCGTCATCCGAAGAATATGACGGCCCAGAGAGCCCTCCGTTAAATCAATATGGCGTTTCATAAGCTGTCCATTTTGCCGCCAAGAACCATCCAGTCCAGTCGTTTTTTCCAATGTTTGGAAAAAACGGCTTAAATTTTTCCAGACCTTGAAAAAAACCTTTTTCCTCACCCCTCAACCTGCTAGAACGGTCTGGCTCACCGGCGTTTAGAATCCGTCAACTGCCGGGTGGGTTATTGAGATCACGACGAAGGGAAAACACATGATACGTCAGCTGGCTCATATCTGCATCCATGCCCGCGATCTGGACGAAACCGCTCGTTACTACTTCGACGCGCTCGGCCTCGAAAAAGGTTTTGAGTTCAAAAAAGATGACGTGCTGATCGGCTACTATATAAAGCTCGGTCACAACACCTTCATCGAAGTGTTTAAAGGCGCTCCGGGCGATCCCGGAAACATTGCGCATGTGTCTCTTGAGACTGACAATCTGGAGGAACTGATTCAGCAAATCCGGGCGCACGGCTATGAAGCAACCGACAAAAAACTCGGAGCGGATTCCTCCTGGCAGTCGTGGTCGACCGACCCCAACGGCGTACGAATCGAATTCCATGAATACACCCCGGAAAGCCGCCAGATCACCGGCGGCACCTGCCTGGTTTCCTGGTGACCGAACACTGTTTTCAAGGATTGGATCTGAGATGCAGTCGTTTCCGCTGAAATTGCGCGTAATATCTTACAACTCCGAATGGTGGTGCATATGAGAGATATAGTCGTCGTACATGAGTTGATATCTGTCCAATACGGCACAGTTTCCCCATAAAGTTAGACATTGAAGGGATTACGTTCACCCATTAGCGCACAGAAAAAGGTTAATCATGCATATCCTAACGCCGGAAGAATCACCGCTTTTTACTAAATGGATCGACCCCGCTTCGGGTGTCGAAAG
>JAQUXG010000097.1 GCA_028692515.1 Kiritimatiellales bacterium
GACAATAAGGTCTGTTTTGATGCTGTTATTGTCGGGGCAACCGGCGTGTGCTGCAGTATCGCCTCGCTTTATCGCCCCGAAACCAAACAGGGGGATCCGCGAATATGGTTTAGCCGTTTGAAATCGCAGGTTTCTCCCGATGACATGCTGGCAATTGTTGCTGCCGGAACCGTGCTGTATGTTCTCAATCTATCTTCTTCGCAGTTTCAACAACGGGTGTCTAATGATGACGAGTTTGCCGCTGTTATCTCTGAGTTGCGTCCGTCGCAGGACGTCAGCGGAACTGCGAGCGAGCTTTTGATCAAGATGAAGAGGCTCGCCCTCGCCGGATTTATACCGGCGGAGTGCAACGGGGATACAGCGATTGGACGGACTTTGGAGTCGGCGCTAGGTTTAACCATGAACAGCAGCCCCTTACCGGACTACAAAGGAATCGAGTTGAAGTCGAAGCGAGGGGAGAGTAACACGCGAAAAACCTTATTCGCCAAGGTTCCCGATTGGAATATCAGTACCCTGAAATCATTCCGGGAATTTTTAGATGCATATGGATATGATCGAGATGGTCTGAGACGACTTAATTGCACTGTTAATGCACTGCAACGGAACCCTCAAGGTTTGAAGTTGGCCGTGGACTATGGTCTGAACCTGTTGATCGAGAACGGAAGCCGCTCAGGGGCTGTTCAAAATAAAATCTTGGTTTGGACTTTGTTGGCGCTTCAGGAAAAACTGGCGGAGAAACATAAGGAGACATTTTGGGTGGCTGCTGAAACCCGAAAGGTTTCTGGCCGGGAGGAATTTTTGTTTAAAAGTGTTGAATACACACGTTCTCCGCACATCTATCAACTTCCGGATCTGTTGGCGATGGGACTCGTAACGGTCGATCATCTTATTAAAGAAAAAGGAACGTCGGCTCATGAGCGGGGCCCTCTGTTTAAAGTAAATAAAACGGGCTTCCAATTGCTGTTTCCTGCGCCGCGCAAGTTTGATCTAATGTGAAGCAATTGAAAACGGAGCGTAGAAATACTTTTTCCAAGCATTGGAAAATTAGGTGAAAATCTTCCAACCATTGGAACTTTTTCTTCCAAGGTTTGGAAAAACCACTGAAACCGAGTGTTTTTGTAGCGGAAATATGGAATAACGGATCAAGTTTTTAAGGAGATTTTGCGATGACGAAGGTGGTGAATGTGGGCGGGGTGAAGTTTGGCGGGAAGAATCCGCTGGCGCTGATTGCGGGGCCGTGCGTGATTGAAAGTCGCGAAGGGTGCATGGAGATTGCTGAGTTGCTGGTGAAACTGGCGAAAAAACAGAACATTCCGCTGGTGTTTAAGGCGTCCTATGACAAGGCAAACCGCACGTCGATCAATTCCTACCGCGGGCCGGGCATTGCTAAGGGGCTGGAAATTCTGGCCGAGATCAAAGCGAAGTACAACGTGCCGGTGCTGACGGATGTTCACAGTATTGAGGAAATTCATATTGCCTCCAAAGTGGTGGATATTATCCAGCTGCCTGCGTTTTTGATCCGGCAGACCGATATCGTGGTAGCGGCCGGCGAAAGCGGCGCGGTAGTGAATGTGAAAAAAGCGCAGTTCCTCGCTCCGTGGGATATGAAAAATGTGGTGAAGAAGCTCGAATCGACCGGCAACACCAAGATTATGCTGACGGAGCGCGGCGCGTCGTTCGGCTACAATACGCTGGTGGCCGATATGCGCAGTCTGGTGATTATGCGCGAGATGGGCTATCCGGTGATTTTTGATGCGACGCATTCGGTGCAGTCGCCGGGCGGGCAGGGCGACTCTTCAGGCGGCGACGGGCGTTTTGCTCCGTATTTGGCGAAGGCTGCAGCCGCAGTCGGCGTGGACGGAATGTTTATTGAGACGCATCCCGATCCGTCAAAGGCGCTGTCCGACGGTCCGAATATGATTCCGACGAACGAACTTTCCAATCTTTGGAAAAAACTAAACGCAATTAACGAGGTGAAATGAAAACGAGATACGAGTGTCGAGTGGCGGGTGGCAGGTGTCGCGTGTTGAGTGCCGGGATGCGGGGAATCGTTCTAACCAGCATGTTGCTGCTGGCCGTCTCTGTCTGGGCGCAGCAGGATATGGATATGGAAATTACCGGTTTCCGCGTGCCGGAATATGATGCGCAGGGAGTGATGACGTCTCAGCTGTTCGGCGAGCGTGCCGAAGTGCAGGGCGGCGGCGAGGTGAAGATTACCACGTTGCGCGTGGAGTTTTACAAAGAGGGAAAAACCGTGGTGACGGTGAATTCGCCGTACTGTTTTTATAATCAAAAAACCCGCGAGGCTCATTCCGATGCGCCGGTGTCCGCAGAGATGGACCGGTTGACGATGACGGGCCGCGGTTATTTGCTGGAATCCGGTCAGAATACGGTGAAGGTTTTTGATGACAGCCGGGTGGTCGTTAAGGATGCCGCCAAGCAGATGAGCGGCGTTCCGGCTGTAACCGGCGGGACAAATGCCGAGACGGTGATTACCTCCAAGGAGCTGTTTCTCGACTACAAAGCCCGCACGGCGCAGTTCGAGAAGAATGTACATGTGCAGGATCCGAAGATGGAGATGTTTTGCGATACACTGAAAATTAAGTTCGGGGAGAACAATCAAATTGACTGGATCGGGGCCTCCACCGAGGTTAGAATCTTGCACGAAGGAAAGGAAGCTCTTGCAGGAAAGGCAACTTACAGTGTTCAAACTGATGAATTTCTTCTGGAAGATAATCCGCGGATTCTGGATGGAAAAAATATGCTGATGGGCGAACAAATCCGGTTTTGGAGAGGAAGTGGACGCATGGTTTGTGAACCTTCTGCGCGGATTGTGGTCTATTCCGATAAGAAGTTTAAAACCGATTTGTTTGAGAAATAAAATGGACGATACCTATTTAATCCGGACAGAAAAACTGGTGAAGAGCTACCGCGGCCGAACCGTGGTGAACGGCGTGGATGTGAATGTCCGCCCGGGTGAAATCGTCGGACTGCTTGGCCCAAACGGTGCGGGGAAGACGACGACGTTTTACATGGTGACCGGACTGATCCGTCCGACGGCGGGCGAGGTCTGGTTTAAAGGCCGGAATATTTCCAGCGTGCCGATGTATAAACGGGCGCGCATGGGGATGGGCTATCTTTCGCAGGAGCCTTCGATTTTTCGCAAACTGACGGTTCAGGAAAACGTGATGGCGATCCTTGAGACGCTGCCGATTTCGGGCCGCGAACGCCGCGAACGGCTGGAGTTTTTGCTGAATGAACTCAAAATCTCCCATCTGTCCAAGCAGCGTGCCTATACACTGTCCGGCGGCGAACGCCGTCGGCTGGAAATCACCCGCGCGCTGGTGACGAATCCATCGCTGATCCTGCTCGACGAGCCGTTTAGCGGGGTCGATCCGCTGGCCGTCTACGAAGTGCAGGAAATTATCAAAGATCTGCGAGCCAAAGGACTCGGGGTGTTGATTACCGACCACAATGTGCGCGAGACGCTGGCGGTGGTGGATCGTGCGTATCTGATGTGCGAGGGCAAAGTGCTGCGTGAAGGAGCCAGTTCATTTTTGGTTAACGACGAAATGAGTCGCGAGCTGTATCTGGGGCCGCGGTTCAGCATGTAAATCCAGAGGAAGGAGAAGCTCATGCAAGTGCATATCACAGGACGGCATGTCGAGATTACAGATGGAATCCGGGAGCATGTCTATGACAAGGTCGAGCGGACTCTGATCGATTTTCCGCGCGTCGAAGACGTGCGAATCGTGCTGGAATTACAGAAGTTGATGCATTCTGCCGAGGTGCTGGTGCAGGGAAAAAACATTCATGTGGAAGGCAAGTCGTCTTCCGAAAATATGTACACCTCGATCGACGAGGCTCTTGATAAAGCCGAACGTCAACTGCACAAGCTGCGCGAAAAGATGCAGGCGCATCACCATCACCCTGAAAAATAAACGGAAACGATTGCTGTGGCGATTACACTGAAAGAACTGCTGGATAGCGGCGCGGAGCGTCTTTCGCTCGAACTGGTATGGGGCGAAGGGCGTCTCGACCGTCCGATTGAAGAAAAGGCCATTAACCGGCCGGGGCTTGCTCTGACCGGGTTTTTTCAGTATTTCGCCCAGCGCCGTCTGCAGGTGTTCGGGCTGGCGGAGTTTACCTATCTTAAAAGCTTGAGCACCGCAGACCGTGAAGCCCGTTTGCGGGGCATTCTTGAGAAAAATGTCCCCGCGATTGTGATTTCCCGCAACCGCAATCCGCTGCCGGAACTGCGGGCGCTGGCCGAGGAATACGGAACTCCGCTGCTCCGCTCTACGATGATTACCAGTCACTTCATTAATGAGTGCACACTGGTACTCGAGGAGCTCACGGCTCCCCGCGACCGGATTCAGGGAACCATGTTAGAACTGATGGGCATCGGCGTTCTGCTTCAAGGGCAGGCCGGCATCGGGAAAAGCGAAACCGCTCTTTCACTGATCGGGCGCGGATACAGTCTGGTAGCAGATGACGTGACAGAGGTGGTGCGTACTAATGAAGGCCGTGTCGTGGCGTTTGCGCATGAATTGACCCGCTACCATATGGAAATCCGTGGAGTGGGCATTGTCCATGTGCCGAGTCTGTTCGGTGTGGCGGCGATCCGCCGCGAGGCGATGCTGGATATTGTGATTAATCTGCACCCGTACACGAACGATGCAGAAGAGGATCGAACCGGGATTGAACCCGGCAGTATTGAAGTGCTGGGGATCAAATTTCCATTCTATTCCCTGCCGGTCAGTTCCGGGCGCGACATGGCAAATATTGTTGAAGCTACCGCATTAAATTATAAACTCAAGATGCTTGGGCATGATGCGGCAAAAGAGCTGGATGAAAAACTGATCGGAAGATTTCTTCGAAAAACGGCAGGATAATGGCAGAAGAAAAAATAATTTTACGTGAGTTTAAAGTGCTCAACAAATACGGCATTCATGCCCGACCGGCCGCATTGCTGGTTAAGACCGCCGGAAAATTCACCTGCGATATCTTCATCGGACGCAAGGGCGCTGAAGTTTCCGCCAAGAGCATCATGGGGCTTCTCACCATCGAAGGTCACCATGGATCCGTGATGCACGTGCGGATTGTCGGCGATGATGCTGAAGAGGCGCTGGCTGAAATCACAGAACTTTTTGAGAACAAATTTTTCGAGGAGTAACGTGCCCGCAAAAACCACAGACCCCGCCGACGAACTGATTCTGCAGGGTGTCGGGGTCTCGCCCGGTGTGGCGGTCGGTGAGGCGGTGGTGTTTGTGCGGGACGGACTCATCACTTCAGAGAGAGAGATCAGCGATCAGGACGTTCCGCTGGAAATTGTCCGCTTCGAAGAGGCGCTTATCAAAACCCGGCACCAGATTTCTGAAATCCAACGCAAAGTCGGTTCTTTACTTGGCGAAGATTCTGCAAGCATTTTCGATGCGCATCTGCTGGTGGTGGACGACCGTTATTTTATTGAAGAGGTGATCAAGGAGTTGCGGGCTCGGCACCGTAATGTTGAAGCCGTGCTTCACGATGTGGCAGAACGTTATATCGGGATATTGGAACGAGTTGAAGATGACTATTTGCGCGAGCGGGCTGCTGATGTGCGGGATGTAACCCGGCGTATCAGCACGAATTTTGCAGGGAAGCAGATGGATCGCATGGATCAGCTGGAGCGCCCGTGTATTGTCGTTGCGCATGATCTTTCTCCGTCTGATACCGCCGGGATAAATTGTAATATTGTTCAGGCGCTCGCATCGGATATTGGTAGCGCCACCTCTCATGCCGCGATCATGGCTCGTGCACAGGAAGTGCCCGCTGTCATGGGGCTTCATAATATCAGTGCACTGATCAGCAGTGGTGAAACATTACTGGTTGACGGCGGTAAAGGGTTGGTTATCGTTCGTCCGACATCGGAACGGTTGCTGGCCTATGCGCAAAAGGCAGAGGATTATAAGTCGATTCTCAGCAAACTTAAAACGCTTAAAGATAAACCCTCAGAAACCAAAGACGGACATTGCGTTCCGATCGCGGCCAACATTGAGCTTCCGTCAGAAATCTCATCCATTCGAAAATACGGAGCAAGAGGGGTGGGTCTTTTTCGAAGCGAGTTTCTGTTTTTTGACGAACAGAAACTCCCGGATGAAGAGAGTCAGACTCGTGTTTACAGCGATGTGGCAGACCAGTGCGCACCCGACAATGTCATCATCCGTACGCTGGATCTCGGCGGGGATAAAGTTGCCTCCAGTAAAGCCGCCCCGGAAAGCAATCCGTTTCTCGGCTGGCGCGCCATCCGGCTCTGTTTGGCGAACCCGGAGCTGTTTAAGACGCAGTTACGCGCTATTCTACGCGCCGCTGCCGGACGGAATATTTCCATTCTGTATCCGATGATTTGCTGTCTTAATGAGGTTCTTCAGGCTAACGCGCTTCTTGAGGAGTGTCGGCAGGAGCTCAAAAAGGAAGGGTTCCCTTGCGCAGAGAAACTTCCGGTCGGTGTGATGATTGAAATTCCTTCTGCGGCACTTATTGCCGATCGGATTGCTCCGCATGTTGATTTCTTCAGCATCGGCACCAACGATCTCATTCAGTACACACTCGCCGTGGATCGGGTGAATGAAAACGTTGCACACTTGTATATGCCGACACACATTTCCATTCTCAAGCTGATCCACCAAACGGTACGTGCGGG
>JAQUXG010000098.1 GCA_028692515.1 Kiritimatiellales bacterium
ACTTCTTCGGTTTTCGGATGAATCCCGTTGACCGCCGGAACTTCGAGCGGGGACGGCAGAAAGCTTACAACGGCATCCAACAGAGGCTGAATGCCTTTATTCTTAAGAGAAGATCCGCACAATACAGGAACAATCTGGCCGGAAATCGTGGTGCGCCGCAACGCCGCGATTAACAGGTCGGCGGAAACATCCGGATTTTCGAGGTAGGCCTCAATCAGCTGTTCGTCGGCTTCTGACACCCGCTCGATCAGCGCGGCACGGGCTTTTTCAGCCTCGACAGCCAGCTCTTCCGGAATGGAGGAAACGACAACTTCGCTTCCCATATCCTCTTCCTTAAAGAAGACCGCCTGCATCGAAATCAGATCGATCAGACCTTTAAAGTTTTCTTCCGAACCGATCGGAAGCTGAACCGGGATGGCTGGCGCGGCGAGCTTTTCGCGCAACTGCTTTACAACAGAATCAAAATCAGCGCCTTTGCGATCCATCTTATTGACGAATGCCAAACAGGGCACATGATATTTTTTTGCCTGACGCCAGACGGTTTCAGATTGAGGCTGAACGCCCCCTACTCCGCAGAAAACCCCTACGGCGCCATCAAGCACGCGGAGAGAGCGTTCTACTTCGACCGTGAAATCAACGTGTCCGGGGGTGTCGATCAAATTGATCTGATGGTCTTTCCAGAAGCAGGTCGTCGCAGCGCTGGTAATTGTAATACCGCGTTCCTGTTCCTGCTCCATCCAGTCCATCACCGCCGTGCCTTCATGGACTTCGCCCATTTTATAGACGCGGCCGGTGTAATAAAGAATGCGTTCGGATGTGGTGGTTTTGCCGGCATCAATATGCGCGACAATTCCAATGTTGCGGATCGAGGACAGACTACGTCCGCGCGCTGCATCTTCCCGCTGGGGAGACGCAGAGCCTTTCGCATTTTTTCCATCCTGTTTCACAGCAACCTTCATTTCAAAGACCCGTCATTACCATTTATAGTGAGCGAACGCTTTGTTGGCCTGAGCCATCTTGTGGGTGTCATCCCGTTTCTTAACGGCGGAGCCCTGATTGTTCCAGGCATCCAGAACTTCCATTGCCAGCGCACGGCGCATCGGCTGACCGCGGCGGGTTTTGGCATACTGAATCAGCCAGCGGCAGGCCAAGGCAACTTGACGTTTCGGGCTGACTTCAAGCGGAACCTGATAGGTCGCACCGCCGACTCGTTTGGATTTCACTTCCAGCTTCGGCTTGATGTTCTCAATCGCACGACCGAACACGGCCAACGGATCTTCATCTTTAAGCTTTGTCTGAATATCTTCCAGCGCGCCGTAAACAATTGCGGCTGCAGTCGATTTTTTTCCACCGTTCATGATGCTGTTGATCATGTAGGCCAACAGCTCGCTGTTGAAGCGGGGATCCGGAATTACCGTACGTTTTTCTGCTCTGCGTCTTCTTGCCATGATTTAAAAACTTTCTTTATGATGCTTTCGGTTTTTTGGCGCCGTATTTGGAACGGCCACGGCGGCGCGAAGTGACACCGAGGCAGTCCAATGTACCGCGCACGATGTGATAACGAACCCCCGGCAAGTCCTTCACTCTTCCGCCGCGAACCAGCACCATGCTGTGTTCCTGCAGATTGTGACCTTCACCTGGAATGTAGGCATTGACTTCACGGCCATTCGTCAACCGGACGCGAGCAACTTTACGAAGCGCGGAGTTCGGCTTTTTCGGGGTCATGGTCTTCACGAGAAGACAGACTCCGCGACGTTGCGGGCAGTTCATCAACGCAGGCGATTTCTTCTTCTTCTGAAGCGGTTTACGAGGTTTTTTTATAAGCTGATTAATTGTCGGCATAACTTCCTTCCATCAAAAAAAACGAGCGGCAGATAATAGGAGCCCGCCGCTCATCCCGCAAGCATTAAGATTTAACTTTCTGCTGCTTTTTCCTCCTGAGCCAGTAACGGGTTCGATCCCAGCGCATCCTCTACGCTGATTTCCTCGCCCAGCTTGACCGGGCGGATGTTCTTGTAAAGCGGGAAGCCGCTGCCGGCCGGAATCAAGTGACCCATGATCACGTTCTCTTTGAATCCGCGCAGCTGATCGATTCGACCCAGTGTCGCCGCCTGCGTTAATACGCGGGTAGTGTCCTGGAACGATGCCGCCGAGATAAAACTTTCGGTGGCAAGTGCCGCTTTGGTGATCCCCAGCAGAACCGGGGAAGCTTCCGCCGGACGGCGTCCTTCTTCCATAGCGCGCTGATTGACTTCCTGAAATTTCTGTTTCTCGACCTGTTCGCCCCAGAGGAACTCTGTGTCGCCCGGATCGGTGATTTTAACTTTGCGCAGCATCTGACGAACAATCACTTCGATATGCTTGTCGTTGATTTCCACACCCTGCAGACGGTAAACAGCCTGAACTTCGTTCACCAGATATTCCTGCAGTTCCTGCGGGCCGCAGACTTCGAGCAGTTCCTGCGGGACAATCGGCCCTTCGGTGAGCTGCTGGCCTTTTTGCACCACGTCCCCGCCGTAAACAATCACGTGTTTACCCATCGGGATCAGGTGTTCCTCTTCCGTTCCGGTTGCCGGGTCACGAACGACCAGCTGGCGCTTGCCTTTAGCGATACCGCCCAGTTCGACAACCCCGTCGATCTTCGCGATCTCGGCGGCTTCTTTCGGACGACGGGCTTCCACCAGTTCGGCCACACGCGGGAGACCCCCGGTGATGTCCTTGGTACGGGCCTGCTTACGCGGCGTTTTAGCCAGCGTGGCACCGGCAATGATCTTCATTCCCTTGAGCACCATCACGTGGGCTGCAGACGGGATGGAGTAATACGCAATTGCTTTGCCAGCGGCATCTTTTACGACGATCTGCGGATGCAGGTCTTCTTTATGCTCAAGCACAACCAGACCTTCAATACCGGTCGTTTCGTCTTCTGCACGCTGCACGGTCACGCCTTCAATAAAGTCGTGGAAGTCGATGGTTCCGTCCTGCTCCGAAAGAATCGGTACGCTGTACGGATCCCAGCTGACAAACGTTTCGCCGCGTTTCACGCGGGCACCGTCTTCAACGGCAATCACGGCACCGATCACGGTGGAATAACGCTCGAGTTCGCGACCGTCTTCGTCGTAGGTCACCACAAAACCGTTTTTGTTCAAAATGACGTGGCCGGTTTCAACTTTCACCGTACGGAGATTTTCATACCGAACGATTGAGTTTTCTTTGGCGGTGATCTTCGGCTGTTTAAAGACCGAGCTGGCAGTACCCCCGATGTGGAACGTACGCATGGTCAGCTGCGTTCCCGGTTCACCGATGGACTGTGCGGCAATGATACCGACCGGTTCGCCCAGACGGGCTTCACGGCTCGAAGCCAGATTGCGGCCGTAGCACTTGGCACAGACGCCGCGACGCGACTCACAGGTGAGTACACTGCGAATGCGGATTTTTTCAACGCCTACGCGCTCAATCTTCTTGGCGGCGTATTCGTCGATAATCTCGTTGGCTGCAACAATCACTTCTTTTGCATTGAGCGGATCGCAGATGTCATCACAGGCGGTACGACCGATAATACGCTGAGCCAGCGAAACGAGTTCGTCATCACCGTCGGTGATCGCGCTCACTTCAATGCCGTTCAGAGTATGGCAATCTTCTTCCATGATGATGATGTCATGCGCCACGTCGACCAGCTTGCGGGTCAGATACCCGGAGTCAGCCGTCTTCAACGCGGTATCGGCAAGACCCTTACGGGCACCGTGCGTTGAAATAAAGTATTCGAGTACGCTCAACCCTTCGCGGAAGTTCGCCAAAATCGGACGTTCAATAATTTCACCGGACGGCTTGGCCATCAGTCCGCGCATACCGGCCAGCTGACGAATCTGCTGACGGCTGCCGCGGGCGCCGGAGTCCACCATGATGAACACGGGGTTCAGGTCTTTTGCGGAATCTTTATTGGTCGGATCGTCATTGCGTTCCAAGGCGCTGAACAGCTTGCCGGTCAACTTGTCATTGGCATCCGTCCATTGGTCAATGACCATGTTGTAACGCTCACCATCGGTGATAAGACCTTTTTTGTATTTGTCTTCCACGGTGCTGATGATTTTCCGGGCGGCGGCAATGATTTCCGCTTTTTCGGACGGAATGATCATGTCGGAAAGACCGATCGAAATACCGGCGGCAGTTGCCTGTGCAAACCCGAGATTCTTCAGACTGTCGAGCACGCGCACCGTTTCATTATGACCGGCAACTTCGTAGCAATGCTCAATCAGTTTGCCGAGCAGCTTTTTGCTGACACGTTCATTGAAGAAACCGATGCTGTCAGGCCAGACTTCGTTAAAAAACACGCGGCCGACGGTCGTAACAATCGCCGACTTGTTCTGGTCGCCGAATTTGGTTTCGCGCTGATAGTCCGGATTGCGGTAGCGGATGCGGTCGTGCAGTCGCAAGGCGCCTTCATCAAACGCCGTGTGAACTTCGTTGATGTCGGCCAGCAGCGGCAGGCGTTCCTGTTCATTCTTTACGACAGCCTTCTTGGATTCCAGAAGGAAGGTCTGCGAGAAACTGGTCAGGAAGTAAATCCCGAGCGCGATATCCTGCGTCGGGGTCATGACCGGCTTGCCGCTGGACGGCGAGAAAATATTGTTCGGAGCCAGCATCAGACTCTTGGACTCGATCTGCGCTTCGACAGAAAGCGGAACGTGGACGGCCATCTGGTCACCGTCGAAGTCGGCGTTGTACGCGGTACAGACGAGCGGGTGAACCTGAATAGCCTCCCCTTCGATCAACACCGGTTCAAAGGACTGAATCGAAAGACGGTGAAGCGTCGGTGCGCGGTTCAACATGACCGTATGACCTTTGGTCACCTGATCAAGAATATCCCACACCACTTCTTCTTCACGCTCAATCATCTTCTTGGCGCTGCGCACGGTGTGCACAATGCCGCGCTCTTTGAGCTTGCGGATGATGAACGGTTCAAACAGAACAAGCGCCATTTTCTTCGGCAGACCGCACTGATTGAGCTTCAAACTCGGACCGACGACAATTACGGAACGACCGGAATAGTCAACGCGCTTACCGAGAAGGTTCTGGCGGAAGCGGCCCTGCTTACCTTTGAGCATGTCGCTCAGCGATTTCAGCGGACGGTTTCCCGGACCGCTGACGGCGCGACCATGACGGCCGTTGTCGAACAGCGCGTCAACAGCTTGCTGAAGCATCCGTTTTTCGTTGCGGATGATCACTTCCGGCGTTTTGAGAGCCAGCAGTGTTTTCAGACGGTTGTTGCGGTTGATTACGCGACGATAAAGGTCGTTGAGGTCGGATGTTGCGAAGCGGCCGCCTTCGAGCGGAACCAGCGGACGCAGATCCGGCGGGATCACCGGCAGAACTTCAAAAATCATCCATTCCGGACGGGAATTGCTCTTGATCAGCCCTTCGAGCACCTTCATCTGGCTGACCAGTTTCTTACGGGTCTGCTTGCTACGGGTGCTGGCCAGTGCGTCTTCAAGCTCGCCGAGCTTTTCCGCCAGATTGATCTTCTTGAGAAGCTCGCGAATCCCTTCGGCGCCGATGCGGGCGTCAAAGCTGCCGTCACCGTAGTTATCGAGCGCTTCGCGGTATTCGAGTTCACTCAGGAGCTGTTTTTCTTTCAGCGGAGTGTCACCCGGATCAATGACAACATAGTCATCGTAATAAATGATGTGTTCCAGGCTACGCAGGGTCATGTCGAGCAGAAGACCCATGCGGCTTGGAGTGGCCTTAAAGAACCAGATGTGCGACACCGGAACGGCCAGCTCAATGTGAGCCATCCGTTCACGACGAACACGTGATAAACAAACTTCAACGCCGCAACGGTCACAGATGACCCCTTTATGCTTGATGCGTTTGTATTTTCCGCAGGAACATTCCCAGTCCTTGGAGGGACCGAAGATGCGCTCACAGAAAAGGCCGCCCTTTTCAGGCTTGAATGTACGGTAGTTGATGGTTTCCGGGTTTTTAACTTCCCCGAAACTCCAAGACCGAATGTCCTCCGGCGAAGCCAGCTTGATGCTGGCTACGTCGACGATCGCTTCTGTCTCTACGCCGAGAATATCTGCTGCATTGCGTGTATCCACCGATTATCTCCTGTCAAAGATTAAATACGTCCTGTGAACGAAACATTGTCTGTGTTCGGCTTTTTAACTTCAAAATTCAAGCCGAGCCCCTGCAGTTCCTTGATGAGCACGTTAAACGATTCCGGACGTCCGGCATCAAGCACGTTTTCACCCTTCACAATGGACTCATAAATACGGGTACGGCCGGCGAGGTCATCGCTCTTGACCGTGAGCACTTCCTGAAGCGCGTGGGCCGCGCCATAGGCTTCCAGCGCCCACACTTCCATTTCCCCGAAGCGCTGGCCCCCGTACTGCGCTTTACCGCCCAGCGGCTGCTGGGTGACGAGCGAATACGGACCAACAGCACGGGCATGGATTTTTTCCGTTACCAAGTGATGCAGTTTAAGCATGTAAATGGTTCCGACCACGACGCGCTGTTCAAACGCGTCGCCAGTACGACCGTCGTAGAGAACCGTCTTACCGTCTTTCGGCAGATCGGCTTCTTCGAGCATGTTGCGGATTTCTTTTTCGGAAATCCCGTCGAAAATCGGAGTCGCCGC
>JAQUXG010000099.1 GCA_028692515.1 Kiritimatiellales bacterium
CCGTATGATGCGGAACTGACGGCGGAGGTTTATCTGATTGGTAAAGAGGTCGCGACAGACGACTATAGTCTGTTTGGTAAAGGAACCTCCTCCGTTCAATTTACGGAAGAGAACAAGGGGATCTTTGAGTTTTCAACCTCTGCGGATATCCGAAGGTATGAAGAATACAGCGGAGGAGAGGCGCGGGGCGCGACCTATGCGGGGTATCTTGTGGCTGTATTCGATCCGCAAGGAAGCCGGATCGGCGTAAAAACAAACCTGTCCTGGCTGGATGATGAAAAAAAGATTGATGCGTTGTGCGCGCTGCGCGTCGGAAACTTTTTCGACGCAAACTGCCGCAAGCAATCTGTTCCGCGCCCGCACTACCCCTCGGCTCGAGAGCAGTTCTAGCGCGGTTCGTTCCGGGAAAGTGTTGGCACCGTCTGTTGTCCGGGGCCGGTTGTGGTTCTTGACGAAGTCCGTTTCGATTTCCGGCGGAGACGCGGGTTTCACCTCGGCAATCCCGCATTCGGCCTCCGGGCATACAAGGAAAATTTTAGTGGCTGAACTCCCTGCCGTCGTGTATCTTAACAATCAGAGAGTTCGTATTCCACTGAGACGCAAATGAAACGACTGTTCAAAAAAAAAGAGGGATTGGTCCGGGGCGTGCCTAGCGCGGTGTTCCTCAGTGCGCTGATCCATTTTATCCTGCTGTCGGTCGCTGGCGGACTGATTGTTTTCTCCGTCATTAAAAGGCCCGAGAAGGTATTTGTTCCGCCTCCGCCAGCCGAACGCCCGAAGACGCCTCTGATCAAGCCCCGGGTGAAGATGAAAAAAAATGTCAAACCCGGCGCGACCCGGCGGATCGTCTCGAAACAAACTCTGGGCATGCCGGACATGCAGCTGCCCGCGATCGAAGGAATGGGCCAAGGGCTCGGCGGCGGAGTCGGCGGTTTTGAGCTGATGCCCGACGCTGGCGACATGAGCATATTCGGCGGGGCGAAATCGATGGCGATCGGGAACGACTTTGAAGGGACGTTCTACTCAGCAGCCTATGATCGGCTAAAGAAGAAAACCAATGTCGATGAGGAAGGGTTCAAAACAATTGTCCGGCGGTTTATTGATTCGGGGTGGAACCCGACGGCTTTTGCCCCGTACTATCGTGCCCCGCAAAAACTTTATACGACCCAGATCTTTGTTCCGACGATTTCTTCAGAGTTCGGGCCCTCCTACTTCGGGATTCCGGCCGGACCGGATTTTGATCCCTACCTTTGGTGTGCTCATTATAAAGGGAAAATTGCTCGCAAAGACGGCGGCCGGTATCGTTTCTGGGGGTTTGCCGATGATATTCTTCTGGTTCGGGTGAACGGGAAGCTGGTTTTGAATGCGTCCTATGAAGAGTTCCGTAATGAGCTTACCGCCTGGGAGCGTCAGCCTGAAGACTATAAGTACAACATAGGGCCTGCGCAGGTCGCCGTAGGGCTTTGGTTTGATCTGGAACCCGGAGTACCGGTGGACATGGAGATTCTCATCGGAGAGATTCCCGGAGGGCAGTTCTGCGCCTATCTGCTTGTTCAGAAAGAAGGGGAATACTACCCGAAAAACCGCGAAGGGATGCCGGTGCTGCCCGTCTTTAAAACGGCAGAGATTCCCGAGGCGGTTAAGGACAAGATCAAATATGATCTCATTGATGGTGAGGGCGATCTGGATTCCGATTTAATGTTCAATGTACATTAGGCCGTTTATGATAAAAGCCGAGACAGTTTGCTTATTGCCGCGCGTCCGAAGAGGACGTTCTCTGAATGTTTTTCTTTTCGGCATGGCCGTCGTCGCCCTGTTTGTTTCGCCGGTTTTTGCCGGGATGCGAGTGTGGGAGGACACCAGCGGCAGGAGTTTTGAGGGGGAATATGTCCGGACGATTTTCGGGCGTGTAACGCTGAGAGCTCCGGACGGGAAGCCGTTTTTTGTCAGCGTAACGGATTTATCACCCAGTGATCTTAAATACATCCAAACCATCGTTCCGCCCACCGTCCAAATTAAGGTTCGCAAAAAAGAGGTTCCCAAAGTGAGGAACCAAGTGTTTGTCGCTGCCGATGATTTTATTAATGTCGTTACGTTGAGCGTCAAAGTGGAAAAAACAAGCAAGAGCCCGTATGATGCGGAACTGAAGGCGGAGTTTTATCTGATTGGTAAAGAGGTCGCTACAGACGACTACCGCCTGTTTGACAAAGGAACGTCTCCGGTTGCATTCACGGAAGAAAACACGGGGACTTTTGAGTTCTCAGCTTCTGCGGATGTCCAAAGGTATGCAGACTGGAACACCGGAGAGGAGCGGGGCGCGACCTATGCGGGATATCTGGTGGTTGTATTGGATCCTCAAGGACACAGGATCGGCGCAAAAACAGACCTGTCCTGGCTGGATGATGAAAAAAAGATTGATGCGCTGCGCGCACTGCGCGTCGGAAACTTTTTCGATGAAAACTGCCGCAAGCGATCTGTTCCGCGTCCGCACTATACTCAGGATCGACGAGCCAAGTTCTAGCGCGGTTCGTTCGGGAAGAGGAGTCGGCACCGCCTTTTGTCCTGGCCGGTTGTGATCCTTAGACGAAGTCCGTCTCGATTTCCGGCGGAGACGCGGTTTTCACCTTGGCAAACCCGCATTCGGCCTCCGGGCATACAAGGAAAAATTTAGTGGTTGCGCTCCCTTCCGTTGTGTATTTTGAAAATCAGAAAGTTCGTATTCCACTGAGACGCAAATGAAACGACTGTTCAAAAAGACGGAGGGGTTGATCCGGGGCGTGCCGAGCGCGGTGCTTCTCAGTGCGCTGATCCATTTCATCCTATTGTTTGTCGCCGGCGGACTGATCGTTTTCTCCGTTATTAAAAAACCTCCCCTGCCGCCATTTGTTCCGCATCCGCCGATCGAACGCCCGAAGACGCCCCTGATCAAGCCACGGGTGAAGCTGAAAAAAAATGTCAAACCCGGCGCGACCCGGCGGATCGTCTCTAAACAAACTCTGGGCGTGCCGGACATGCAGCTGCCCGCGATCGAAGGAATGGGCCAAGGGCTCGGCGGCGGAGTCGGCGGGTTTGAGCTGATGCCCGACTCCTCTGGAATGACCCTGTTCGGCGGGGCGAAATCAATGGCGAGCGGCAATGACTTTGAGGGAACTTTTTACTCGCTGAGATATAGCCGCCTTAGGGAGGTTGTTAATGATACCAAGGATCAGATCTACCCCATAATAAGACGGTTTCTGGATCTCAACTGGAACCCTCGCGTTTTCGCCCCCTATTTCCAGTCGTCCAGAAAACTCTATGCGACACAGTTTCTTGTTCCAGCGGTTATCACCTCAGAGGGTCCCCGCCAGTTCGGCATAGAAAGGGATGCCGATTTCGATCCGATCATCTGGTTTGTGCATTACAAGGGCAGGATTGCCAGTAAAGAAGGGGGGCGGTTCCGTTTTTGGGGAATGGGCGATTTTCTGTTCGTCCGGCTGAATGGAAAGCTTGTTTTTGTTGGGACCGGCCGGCCGCAGATGGATTCCTGTGATTGGCCTGAGTATCTGAATGAAGAGGAGAAGGCAGAGTATAATCTGTGCAGCGAGCAGGCTCGTGTTGGCCTCTGGTTTGATCTGGAGCCCGGAGTGCCGACCGAGATGGAGGTTCTGACTGGAGAGGGGGATGGCGGATATTTCACCTGCATACTGCTGATCGAGAAAGAGGGGGAATACTATGTTAAAAATCGCGAGGGGATGCCGGTTCTTCCCGCCTTCCGGACGGCCGAAATCCCCGAGAGTATCAAGTCGCAGATCGAATATAAGCTGATCCCCGGAGAGGTGGATTTGGAAAGCGAGTTGATGTTTAATGTCTATTAAAACTACGGCCCTCGTACGCGGCATCGGACAACTAGCGCTGCTGCTGTTGCTCTTTGTGCCGCATTCCATAAATGCGGAGATGCGCATCTGGCGCGATCGGGACGGAAAACAGGTTGCGGCGGAATTTTCGAAAGAAGCGTTCGGCAAAGTGTTCCTGCGGGATGTAACCGGCAAGATGATTCCGATTGATGTCGAAACCCTTTCGTCAAGCGATGTTAAATACATTCGTACGATGGTGTCCCCGAAAATTGAGGTGAAAGCTGTCACAAAGACGAAAAGTGTTAAAGCCAACGAGTACAACAATGATTTGCAGCAAATGTGGATCGTGACTGAAACAATCCAAATCAGGAAAACCAGCAGCCCTCGTTTTGACGGGAAGCTATCCGGCGAGGTGTATTTGGTCGGAAAAGACATTGTCTCCGGCCGGTATGTCATGCTCTGCAGGGAACGATTTAGTCCCGCATTTAGCGAAGAAAAAAATAAGGACTATGAGTTTAACGTTTCCGCGGAAGTTTGCCGGTTTGAGGATTATAACGGGCAGGATCGTGGTTATGAGTATGTGGGGTATCTTGTGATCGTCTTCGGCCCGCAGGGTGACCGGCTTGCGACCGTGACCGATTTAAGTCGGTTCAGTGACGAGGCGCTCGATTCGCTGAGAGCGTTCTCGTATTTCACCTTCTTTGATCAGGACGGACGGAAAAGATCTACTCCCCGTCCGGAATACAGCAATACCCGCAGAAGTTTTTAATGGGTTCGTTCAAGTGAACATCTCTCGCACGGCGGTTCTCCCGCAGAGATGTCTTGATCTCAAACGTTTGAAATTGTATCAAAAAACCGTTAAGGAGGGGCTGTTGATAGGGCGGCATGACGCGTCTTGGAGAATTCCTGATCGCGATGCGGAGGGCATCTCCAACGTCCCGCCGTTTTGCCCGGAGCCCCGTTTTATAAAGGCTGATATGGGGAAATACACTTTCATGCAGGAGCAGGCCGTGGGAGAAGAAAGCGGGAAATGATGAAAAAATTCATGGACGAAAATTTTATTTTGCAGACCGAAACGGCACAGCGCCTCTACCACGACTATGCGGCGAAGATGCCGATCTACGACTACCACTGCCATCTTTCAGCGCAGGAAATTGCGGAAGATAAACAGTACGACAACCTTGGTGAGTGCTGGCTGAGCGGCGACCACTACAAGTGGCGCGCGATGCGCACCAATGGGATGACGGAAGAGTTTGTGACTGGCGATAAGCCGTGGCGTGAAAAATTCCAGAAATGGGCCGAGACCGTTCCGCAGACTATTCGCAATCCGCTCTATCACTGGACGCATCTGGAGCTTCAACGCTACTTCGGCATCAACACGGTGCTCACCCCGGAAACGGCGGATGAGATTTTTGAGGTCTGCACCGCCAAATTGCGTACGCCGGAGTTTTCGGCCCGTAACCTGATGCGCAAAATGAATGTTAAGCTGGTCTGCACGACGGATGATCCGGTGGATTCGCTCGAATACCACAAACAGATTGTGGCGGACGGCTTTGAAATCAAGGTTCTGCCAACCTTCCGCCCCGACCGGGCGATGAATCTGACAGATTCCAATGGTTGGAAAAAATATGTACAAACCTTGGAAAAAGTGTCCGGCGTAACGATCACTAATTTTGCTTCACTACTCGAAGCGGTTGATCTTCGGCACGAATATTTCCATTCGGCAGGCTGCCGCCTGTCCGACCATGGGGTGGCCTACGTCCCGGATGCAGAGGCCTCTTCTGCGGAGCTGGAGGCAATTTTCGCAAAAGCTATAAAAGGCGAAGAAATTCGTCTGCCGGAGCGCGAAAAATTTGAAGCTTCATTCCTGATCGCGGCGGGGCAGATGAACCACGCGCGTGGTTGGGCGCAACAGTTCCATGTCGGCGTGTTTCGCAACAACAACCGCCGCCTTTTTGCAAAACTCGGCCCCGACACCGGATTTGACTCCATCGCCGATTACCGCCAGGGGCCGGGACTTATTCGCCTGCTCGACCGGCTCAATTCGACCAATCAGCTGGCGAAGACAATTCTCTACAACATTAATCCGTGCGACAACGAACTGATGGCCACCATGATTGCCTGCTATCAGGACGGTTCCTGTCCGGGTAAAATGCAGTTCGGTTCCGGCTGGTGGTTCCTTGACCAGAAAGACGGCATGGAAAAACAGATGAATGCACTGTCTTCGCATGGCCTGCTTAGTCGTTTCATCGGCATGCTGACCGATTCGCGCAGCTTTCTTTCCTTTCCGCGGCATGAATACTTCCGCCGCATCCTCTGCAACCTAATCGGAAACGACGTGGAGAATGGTGAAATTCCGGCTGATATGGAGCAACTTGGAGCAATGGTGGAAAATATTTGTTTCAATAACGCCCGGAACTATTTCGGCGTAAAACTCTAACAACCGGTTTTGCCTGTAAATTTGTCCGGTTTGCGGCAGGCTCCGTCCCCCGGCATCCGGTGATTCGGAGGGGCACCAAAACGGGGATTTATCCTCCGTATACGCACCCCGTATAGCCATAAATTCACTTGCAATATTTGCTATGCCTTTGATACGTTCTACTGCGTATTGCCTGACATACAG
>JAQUXG010000100.1 GCA_028692515.1 Kiritimatiellales bacterium
CAGAACTGGCAGTTGATTTTGACGGGCTCCTTTTTCTGCACAAGCTCCATCCGTTCGGGGATGGGCAGGGTGCGCACCACCGCTTCCATTTCCTCGCGGTTGCACGGACAGAAAAAGCGCGGGGCGTTGCATTCTTCCATATAAAAACCGCCGAATCCCGGTTCGTCGGCAATCAGGATGCTGGCGGCTTCTTCCGGCGCGGCGCAACGGCTCAGGCGCTCACGAAAGGCGGAGTCGTCCATGCGGGCGCGAATGCGGTCGAAGCGTTCGAGATCCGTTCCGGGCAGGGCCTGGATCATCCAGCCGCTGCAAAGGCTCACTGGATTTTCCGGGTCGGCATTAAAGCCGATGATCGCATGGACTCCGGTTTCGACCTGATCGCTGATGCAGTGAAAATAGGCCAGATCTTTGGCGACATCGTGCAGGGGAATCGGGGCGGTGCCGGAATTCAGAACCTTTCCATCCGCATTGGAGGTGACCACCTGCAGGTCGCCGAGTTCGCCGTAAAGCTCGTTCAGGCTTTCGGCATCGCTGATCCGGGGCGGCGAGATAAAACCGCGCACCATGCCGTCCTGTCCGGCGTCGACCAGAACCGTCCGCAGAACGCCTTTGTATTTCCAGCAGACGTTCAGTCGCTGTTTTTCAGGAAGAACGGCCGCGCTGAGCAGGGCGCCGGTGAGCGCGCGGCCGAGAATGTGAGCCGCCGCCGGGTCGCAGTTGTGAAGCAGGACAATCTCGTTGACGGTTCTTGTTGTTACGGCATAGCTGAACGCGATATCCAGCCCTTTGAAATGTCCTTTAATCAATAAATCGTTCATGTGCTTGGTAGTACCATAACAACCGTAAATTTTAACCACGAAATACACCAAACACACGAAAAGGGAGCAGATCACGGGAGGGGCTCGTATGATTTTTTGTGTAGTTCGTGTATTTCGTGGTTCTACTTCTATCCGGTTCCCCGTATCCTGCCGCGATGAATTTTGAACGAAAAAGCGGAATTTTACTTCATATTACCTCGCTGCCGGGACGCTGGGGCATGGGCGAGCTCGGCCCGCAGGCGCGGGCCTTTGGACAGTTTCTTGCCGAAACCGGGCAGAAGCTCTGGCAAGTTCTGCCGAGAGGGCCGGTCGGCTATGGCTACTCGCCGTATTCGTCGCTCTCCGCCTTTGCCGGGAATCACTTGTTGATCAGTTTCGACGAGCTGATCGAAGAGGGGCTTCTCACAGAAAAGCAGCTGAAACACTTCCCGAAGTTTGATCCGCATCAGATTGATTTTCCGGCGGTGATCGAAGCGCGTGAAAAAATCCTGTTCAAGGTCGCCGACCGTTTTGAGCCGGACGCGGACTTCGCCGAGTTTTGCGCGCGCGAGGCGGACTGGCTTTCCGACTACGCCCTGTTCATGGCGATCCGCGAGTCGCAGAAAGACCGTCCGTGGACGGAATGGCCCGCCGCGCTGCGCGACCGCGATTTCCAAGCCTTGGAAAAAGCGCGGGTGAAGCTGGCGAAGAAAATCCGCCGCCGCGAGGTGTTGCAATATATTCTTTCCAAACATTGGAAAAAGACGGCGGAGTTTTTCCAAAGCTTGGACATTCAGATTATCGGCGACATTCCGATTTTTGTCGCAGGCGATTCGGTAGACGTCTGGGCGAACCGCGAGCTGTTTTTTCTGAACGAGGACGGGTCGCCGACCGTCGTCGCGGGCGTCCCGCCGGACTATTTTTCTGTCACCGGGCAGCGCTGGGGCAATCCGCTCTACAACTGGGCGGTTCACCGCGAAACGAAGTTTGAGTGGTGGACGCGCCGGATGCGCCGCATTCTCGAAATGGACGATATTGTTCGTATTGACCACTTTCGCGGCTTTGAAGATTACTGGGAAATTCCGGCGGGCGAGCCGACGGCGATTCACGGTCATTGGGTGAAGGGGCCGGGGCTGGAATTTTTCCAAACCTTGGAAAAAAATCTTCGGAAACTTCCAATGTTTGGAAGAGGCTTTAAGCTGGATGAGCATGTGATTGCCGAAAATCTGGGCATCATTACTGATGAAGTGGAAGCGCTGCGCGAGGCGTGCGGTTTCCCCGGCATGTGGGTGCTTCAGTTCCGTTTCGGCGCGGAGCCGATGTACACGCCGGGCTATCGTCCGGAGGGTGTCGAGAAGAACTGGGCGGTCTATACCGGCACGCACGATAACGATACGACGCAAAGCTGGCTGACGCAGATTGATCAGAATGAGCGTCTGCGGATTTATGATTATTTGAAAGCGGACGGTGCGGCGACTCACCGCGATCTGGCGGAGCTGGCGCTGCGCGCGCCGGCCAAGTGGGCGATTCTGCCGATGCAGGATGTGCTGGGCCTCGGCGGCGAGGCGCGCATGAATCTGCCGGGCACAACGCAGGGGAATTGGGGTTGGCGCTTTTCGGAAGATATGATAGGCGTTGAAACCGTTCACTGGCTGAAAGAGGCGACGTTAGCTGCCGGAAGATGTTGAATAATACGTAACGAGTAATGCGTAACTGAGGAACGTATTTTTTATTACGCATTACGGATTACTAGTTAAGAACAAGGAGTTTTTATGGATACGAATACAGTGACTGTCGTTACCACAACCGT
This sequence comes from Kiritimatiellales bacterium, assembly GCA_028692515.1. GTDB lineage: Bacteria > Verrucomicrobiota > Kiritimatiellia > Kiritimatiellales > Tichowtungiaceae > Tichowtungia. The sequence continues at coordinate 2,608 of JAQUXG010000100.1, forward strand.
TGCTCAGGCGGTCGAGACCAATAATTTGTGGGATTATATTCAGTTCCTGTCTCTGGTGCTGTCGGGTTTCGTTATCGGACGGTTCCTTAAATATTTTTATGAACAGGCCGTTGCCCGAACCAAACTGTCGGAAAACGGGTTCCGCCGGACTGCGTTGGAACTGGCGGCGCGCACGGTGACCTTTCCGTCGGCACTGATCGGAATCTGTCTGGCGCTGCAGGCGATTGTTGTTCCGGTTGATCTGCAAGGGTTGCTGGGCGATGTTACGGCTGTGCTGATTACGATCGGCGTGACCTATGTGATTTATCAAATGGTGGAGCTGGCTGCCTACTGGTTGCGCCACCTGACATCGAAGACGCAAACCACTCTGGACGACATGATGGTGCCGATGGTGCGCAAGACGCTTCGTGTGGTTACGGTGATTCTCGGTCTGGTGCAGATTGCTCAGCAGCTGAGCGATAAGCCGATCACTTCGATTCTGGCCGGACTCGGTGTCGGCGGTCTGGCGATTGCGCTGGCGGCGCAGGACACGATTAAAAACTTTTTCGGGTCGCTGGTAATTTTTGGTGATCATCCGTTTCAACTGGGCGACCGCATTGTGGTGGATGACACCGACGGAACCATTGAAGAGGTTGGCATGCGCTCAACACGTATCCGCACGCTGGACGGCCATCTGGTGACGGTTCCAAACGGCGAGCTGGCCAATAAGACGATCCGCAATATCAGCAAGCGGCCTTACATCAAGCGCGTTGCCAATATCACGATCACCTATGATACGCCGCCGGAGAAGGTGGAGCGGGCGATGGAGATCATTAAGGAAGAGCTGAACCGCAAGAATGAAAAATTTCCGGCGGATTTTCCGCCGCGCGTTTATTTCAACGATTTCAATGCGGCCTCGCTGAACATTCTGGTGATCTACTGGTTTGCCCCGCCCGAGTACTGGGACTTCCTTGAGTTTGATCAGGCGTTTAATCTGGCGGTATTGCGCCGCTTTAATGAAGAGGGAATTGAGTTCGCCTTCCCGACGCAGACGCTTTATCTGGCGGGCGATCCCAACCGGCCTCTTAATTTGCAGAGTTAGTTGGTTCCGGTTTTGGTGATCTGGATTTCAGGTTTTTTACCTAAGTCCGTCGCCAGATCGGCCGCGATATTGAGCGTTTCGTCGAGGATCGGATCGTCTTTTTCTTTTTCCGCCTTGTCGCTAAGCAACTCCGCGTCCTGAAGATTTTCCAGCACCTTCTCGGAGCTGATTTCAGCGATGCGATCCGACAGTTGTAATGAAATCTCCGGATCGTTCATCCGTTTTTTCAGCTGGTCGCGGCGCGCGAGAAAGGTGGTGAAAATCGGACTGTTTACCATGCGATCCGCCGAATCTTTCTGCAACCCGGGGATCAGGGGTTTAACCGACTCCGGCCACGGGCGGTAATAGGCACTGCGTACCTGAGACCAGGGCAGGGCATGCGGCAGAGATTCTTCACCAATGTCCAGCGCATCGTAGAGGGACGGCAGAATGACATCGGGTACAACGCCTTTGAGCTGGGTGGAGCCGCCGGCGATGCGATAGAAGCTGGCGGTGGTGACTTTGATTGAGCCCAGATCTTCCGAGAACTTGGAGAGCGGATAGACAGTCTGCACGGTACCTTTGCCATGCGTTTTGCTGTCGCCCACGATGATGGCGCGGCCGTAGTCCTGCAGAGCAGCGGCAACAATTTCAGAGGCCGATGCGCTGAGCCGGTTAACCAGCACAACCAGCGGACCGCTGTAGGCGGTATCCGGATCGCCGTCGGGCAGTACGGAAACCCCGCGCTGTTCGCGCACCTGCACCACCGGGCCGACTGAAATAAAGAGACCGGTGATGTCAATGGCTTCCTCTAATGATCCGCCGCCGTTGTTGCGCAGGTCGAGAATCACGCCGTCTACGCGGTTGGTTGCAAATTCGTTAAGGATACGATGCACGTCCGTGGAGGCGCGGCGGGCGTCGCGGTCGCCGTTGCGGGTGGCTTCAAAGTCGGCGTAAAATTCGGGAAGGGTGAGTACGCCGATGCGGTAGGGCACCCCGTTGGTGGTCGTAAACTCTTTGACTTCACCTTTGGCAGCCTGCGCTTCGAGCTTCACTTCGTCGCGGATGAGATCGATGGTTTTGGTGCGGGTGCCGGTGGCGTCATCGGCGGGGATAACGGTTAACACCACTTTGGTTCCTTTTTCGCCGCGGATGATGCGAACCGCTTTGCTGAGCGGCCAGTAGAGGATGCTGACGGGGTCTTTATCGCCCTGCGCGACGGCGATAATTTTGTCACCCGGCTGAAGCCGTCCGTCCTGCTCGGCCGGGCCGCCGGCGATGAGCTGCATAATTTTTGCCGCGCCGTCTTCGCTGCGCAGGGTTGCGCCGATGCCGACCAGCGAGAGGCTCATGTTGATATCGAAATCCTCCACGCCGCGCGGCGAAAGGTAATCGCTGTGCGGATCATAGCTGTGGGTAAATGCGCTCAGGTAGCGTTGCAGAAGCGCTTCACTGTCCAGATTACTCTCGATCATCAGCTGATACTGTTTGTAGCGTTCGCGAACCGCTTCTTCCGGAGTCAGAATTTTTGCGCTCTTCGCCTCGGCAACCTGATTGGTCGTTTCGGTTTTTTCTTCATCGTCTTCTGTATCTACACCGGCCTCTTTGGCGGCGAGGCGGGCGACATAATCGTTTTTCACCTTTTTGCGCCAGAGGTCATCCCATTCCGCTTCATTCGCCGCCCAGGGAGCCTCTTCACGTTTCCACTGGTACGTCTCTTCAGTGTCTGTCCTGATTCCCTGATCGAGCAGCTGGTTGACATAGGCCACGCGGTTGGTCACACGTTCTTTAAAACGATCAAAAACCGTTTGAGAAAAAGCGATGTCACCCGCGGTGACCTGATTATCCAGATTGGTGGCCTGTAACTGGAATTCCGCGATATCCGACGCGAGGAAAAAAGAGTGGTCGTAGTCGAGTGAGTCGACGAAAAGAATTAATGCATTCGTGGCAATCGTATCGTCGAACGCCTCACGGTTCAGATGAATGCGGGGCAGCCGATCGGCCACCCGAGCTGCAATCCGTCTGGATGGCAGGGGATCCTGAGGCACGATAGTTTTGACGACGGCGGGAGCCTGGGCCGGAGCGTCAGATTTTCCACACCCTGTCAGAGCGGCGGTAAGTAACAACAGATAAATCGGGTATTTACGCATAACCCGTTCCTTTTATCATAAAACCCGCTCTAAACAAGCGCGTCTTCGGTGAGTTTGCTGTATTTTTGGGTTTATCCGCCTGTCGCCACCCGCTACTCTGCGGCCTGATTTTAACCCGGAGATTTGTATGCTGACAAAATGTGCTGAATGGAAAGAACTTTCCAAACATTGGAAAAAAGTTGAATCGCAACATCTGCGCGAGCTGTTTGCCGCCGACCCGCTCCGCGCGGAAACCTTTTCGCTGACCGCCTGCGATTTGCTTTTGGACTATTCCAAAAACCGCATCACCGACGAAACGCTCTGCCTGCTGGTTGATCTGGCCGATGTGACCGGACTGCGCGGAAAAATTGAAGCCATGTTCACTGGCGAAAAAATCAACCGCACCGAAGACCGCGCCGTACTGCACACCGCGTTGCGCGCTCCGCGCGGCACCCACGTGCTGGTCGATGGTGAAGATGTTATGCCCGGCATCCACGACGTGCTCGACCGCATGGAAGATTTCTCGAACCTCGTCCGTTCTGGCGAGTGGAAAGGCTACACCGGCAAGCCGATCAAAAACATCGTCAACATCGGCATCGGCGGCTCCGACC
>JAQUXG010000101.1 GCA_028692515.1 Kiritimatiellales bacterium
GTAGTTCGGGGCTTCCTTGGTGATCTTGATGTCGTGCGCGTGGCCTTCGAGCGCTCCGGCGTGCGAAACGCGGATGAACTGTCCGTTCTTCTGCAGTTCGGGGATGGTTTTGCATCCGCAGTAGCCGAGGCTGGCTTGAAGCCCGCCGCTGTACTGCTTGAGCATTTTGCTGATGGCTCCGGCGTAAGGAACGACACCTTCGATACCCTGCGGAACGAGATCGTCTTCGGCGCTGTCTTTCAACCCATAGCGCTGGCGCGAGCCTTCGCGCGATTTGATGGCATCGAGGCTGCCCATGCCGCGGTAGACAACAAACTGGCGGCCTTCGTAGAGAATCTTTTCGCCGGGGCTTTCGTCGGTTCCCGCGAGAACGGAACCCATCATAACGCTGGATGCGCCGGCGACGATTGCTTTGGCAACGTCGCCGGAGTGGCGGATTCCGCCGTCAGCGATGACCGGAATCGATCCTTCGAGTGCCTGAGCGCAGTTGTAAATCGCGCTGATCTGCGGAATGCCGACACCGGCGACGACGCGGGTGGTGCAGATGGACCCGGGGCCGATCCCGACTTTGACGGCATCCGCGCCCGCCTTGCGCAACGCGAGTGCCGCTTCGCCGGTGGCAATGTTTCCGGCAATCACATCGATACCGGGCAGATTTTTTTTGACCCACGAGGTCATTTCGATCACGCCTTTACTGTGACCGTGGGCGGTGTCGACAACCAGCACGTCCACTTCAGCGGCGGCGAGGCCTTCGGCTCGGGTATAGTCGCCGGGGCCAATGCCGGCGGCGGCGCGCAGGCGGTACTGATCATCACGATTATAGAGAGGGCGGGTGTTTTCAATAAGATCGGCGACGTCGGTATAGCTGTAAAGGCCGACCAGTTTGCCGTTTTTCACAAGCGGAAGCTTGCCGATCTTGTTCTGCTGCATGATCTCGTAGGCCTGGCGCAGGTCGGTGCCTTCTTCGGCGGTGATCACCTCTTTCGTCATGATGTCGCCAGCGCGTACGTTGTCGCTTACGGCATATTTGATGTCCTTGGTGGTCAGAATTCCAGCGAGGTTTCCGCTGTCATCCATAATCGGGAAGCCGCTGAAGCTGTAGCCCTTTTCCATGCGGAGATGCTGAATTTCGGCGAGGGTCTGGTTGATGTTGAAGGTGATCGGTTTGCCGATGAGGCCGTTGAGATAATGTTTCACCCGCGAGACATCGGCGGCCTGCCGTTCGGGCTCCAGATTTTTGTGAATCACGCCGATTCCGCCGTGCAGGGCCATGGCAATCGCCATCTCGGCTTCCGTCACGGTATCCATCGCCGCGCTCAGGAACGGAATGTTCACCTTGATGTTGGTTGTGAGGCGGCTGGTGATATCGGTATCGCCGGGAAGGAAGTCGGCGTACTGGGTGATCAGGGAGACGTCGTCGAATGTGAGCCCTTCAAAAGGAAAGGTGCTCATGAATTTCTCGAGATACTTGTTCTGGCTCATGGAATTTGTCCTTTTGCCGCAACAGCTTGGAGACTGCGGCGGGTCGAGTCAATATGGAAAACCGGAAGAGTGTGCGGACGGGCGAAACGTTCCAATGACTGGAAAATTATTTTGTACCGGTCGTCACAAACACGCCGGTCGCGCCCCACGCATCGGGAGCCTCGGCGGCTTTTTTAATTTTCCGCAGTTGCGGCAGGGCCAGAAGCTTCTGCAGTTTGCTGAGAAACTCCATGCGGAACAGCACAGCCACGCCCAGAAACATTTTCACACCCAGTGTTTCGGTGGTGAGCGGATAAATTCTGGAGCTGACGTTTTGATAGCCAGCCTTGCTCAGCAGGCCGAAGAGTTGTGAGCCGATCAGCCGGTTGCCCCCTTTGCGTTTCTGACCGGCGCCCGACTTGCGGATAAATTTCACGAACGCGTCGCTTTCCGGCGCGAAGCTTGTCCAGTTGTCATCGATATCGAGCACACACAGAACGCCGCCGGGCTTGAGAACTTTCCGTATATTGGAAAGCGCCAGCTCCGGTTTTTCCAGATGTTGGAAAACGAAACGGGCATAGACGAAATCGAACGCATTTTCCGGCAGATCGAGATTATAAATGTTGCCGAGAAAGAAGGAGACGTTGTTGACCTTCTCTGAAACCTTGGCCTGATGGGCGGTGAAGATCAGCTCTTCATTGATATCCACACCGGTTACGGTTCCGTTTCCGACGGTCCTGGCCAGTTCGCAGGCGGTGAAGCCCGGGCCGCAGGCGATGTCGAGCACGTTCATGCCAGACTTCAGCCCGGCGTTTTTCCAGGCTTCCCGTTCCATATCCATTGCGATGGTCGCCTGCAGTTTCAGGCGCGCCAGCTCCTCGGCATTTTTTTCAAATTTTCCGAACTTATACGATCCGGCATCGGCAAGGCTTTCGGTGCTCATAAAAAGGATCCTTAAAAAATGATGTTTCCGTTGCCGTCTTTTTTGTGGCGAAGGAACCAGGACGTATTCGGGAAAAGACGGGTTTTCTGCATCCAGGCCAGAGCAAGAGCAGCGGCACTTAACGCCAGCGGCAGAAGATTGCCGGTTCCGATGGAGCGCGTACTCAGCAGGGTGGTGGCTGTCATCAGCAGTACGAGCAGGTACCCGATCAGATTATAATTTTTTACTCCGTAAATGATGTAAAGGTAGATGATCACAGTCAGTGCTGCCAGCGGGATTGCCGCCGCCACCGCGCCGGGTTCCAGAGTTTGGAAAAAGGCAACGATGTACAGGATTTTAACGAGGGCAAAAACGATTACCACGATGAGCAGCGGGACATTCAGAGAGCGGTTTTTAATTTTTGCTTCCGGATAGGGCCATTGAGCCAGCGAACGTTCGACGGCTGCGGCCGGATATTTTTCTTTCAGTTCAGTATAAATCTGCGCCTTGCGCATACCGGTGTTGAGCCGGGCCTGAACTTCTTTGAAGAGTTCACTGCGGATTTTCATCGTGTTGTTTCCGTTGGCTGGAATTACGGCGCGTCAATCAGCGCCTGAAGTTTATCTGCCAGAGTGGTAAAGCCTTGCCGCCGGGCGAAACCGGCAGCGGTATTGCCGTTCTTGTCCCGGAGTTTTGGGTCGGCTCCGGCCGAGAGCAGGATATCCACGATTGGCGAGAAGCCGCCTTCGGCGGCGAACATCAATGCGGTGAAATGGTTGTCTTTATCGATCAAATTGATTCCGGCGCCGTTGGCGAGCAGCAACTTAACCGCCGCCGGGGATGAGCCGGACGAAGCAATCATCAGTGCGGTGCGGCCCATGCTGTCACGCTGGTTAACATCGGCACCGGCATCAAGCAGAACCTGCATGGCTTCGATGTGCCCGTCGGTCGCGGCCATCATCAGTGCGCTGGTGAGACTTTCATCTGTCTGATTAACCGGCATGCCGGCCTTGAGGGCGGCGGAAATTTTTTCAGCATCGCCGCTATAGGCGGCTTGGGCAAAGGCGGCAATCACGCTGGCGGTTGGCCGCGAAGCAGGTTTAGCGGTCGGTGGCTGAACAACTTTGGCGGCGGGCAGAGGAACTGTTTTGGCGGTTGGCGGAAGAGCTGTTTCTGTCTTCTTTTTGCAACCGGTGAACGCGATGGAAATGGAGAGCAGAGTCAGAATGGTCAGCGTGCGCATAAAATTTCCTTTGATTAAGCATGAACCATAAAGCACGGACGGAGTGATTTCCAGATTTTAAATCGATTCGCGGGGTGTGATCAGAAAAACTTTGTCCTGCCGGCGGGCTTTTTCTGGAAGCGCCAGAGTGACGACATCATTTGGCTGAGCCGAGTCGGACGGTTCGCCGGCAATGCGCAGTCCTTCAACCGTGGCCCGTAGCGCGCCGGTTGTCGGTCCTTCGATCAGGATCGTGTCGCCGTTTTTCAGCGGATAACGTCGTAGCGTGAATTCAGCGATTCCGGCTTTGATGAAAAAGTTGCTGAGGATCCCGATTTCGTCGCGCTGCTCCGTCGCCTGCGAATCGGCAGCGCCCGACCATTCGCCGAGTTTTTTGCCGCAATAGTAGCCGCCGTGCCAGAAGCCGCGGTTAAACACTTTGCCCAGTTCGGCAATCCACGGTTCAAACTTGTCCGGCGTATAGCTTCCGGCGGCCAGCGCATCCAGTGCTTCGCGGTAAACCCTCGTCACCGTCGCGACATAATCTGCCGACCGTCCTCGCCCTTCGATCTTCAGCACCGAAACTCCGGCGGCGGTGATTTTATCCAGATATTGAATTGTGCAGATGTCTTTGGGCGACATCACATATTTATTATCGATTACCAGCTCCTCGCCGGTCTCCTCATCCGTCACGCGGTAGGCGCGGCGGCAGGGCTGGAAGCAGGCCCCGCGATTGGCGGAGTTGTTGTACTGTGAGAGACTCATATAGCACTTGCCGCTGACAGCAACGCAGAGCGCACCGTGCGCGAACAGCTCAAGACGGATCAGCTTGCCGGACGGGCCGCGCAGATCGTTCTCCTGAACTTTTTTCCAAAGGTTGGAAATCTGTTCCAGCGATAACTCGCGCGCCAGCACCACCGTATCGGCGTAGCGGGCATAAAATTCCAATGCCTGGAAATTCGTCACATTGGCTTGAACCGAAATATGCACTTCCAGACCGATTGAGCGGGCATATTCGATCGTCGCGATGTCCGTCGCGATCACGGCGGAAACGCCCGCAGCCTTCGCGGCGTCGCACAGCGCGTGCAGCTCCTCGATTTCGTCGTCATAGATAATCGTATTGAGCGTCAGATAGCTTTTTACTCCGGCGTCGCGACAGCGGCTGGCTATATTCGGGAGGTCTTCAATCGTCAGATTCGCGGCGCGGGCGCGCATATTGAGTTTGCCGACACCAAAATAGACGGAATCTGCACCGGCGGCGATCGCCGCCGCCAGCGCCGCCTCCGATCCCGCCGGAGACATCAACTCGATTGCCGATTTTTGATTGCTGATTTTTGATTGAGTTTTCATGGATTAAGCGAACGCTGGGCGGCTAATTTACGCGCGTTTTCGATCAGGCGAAGCGATTCCTTCCACTCGTCGCGGAGAAATGATTTGAACGCCGGGATTGTTGGATGTGGTGGTAGCAACCGGTCGTTACGCTGAATGACGCCGACCGCATTCTGGTAGTTCCAAAGCAGGTCGATATATTCACTGCGACGTTCCGGCGAAATCAGTAGCGGTGGCTGCCCGCCTTTCAGCAACGGCAGATTGGCAATCAGCCGGGCGACGCGCCCGTTGCCGTCGAAGAACGGATGGATGCGCACAAAACTCAGATGCGCCCAAGCATAGACATTGACGGCCTTTGCCGATGAAGTCGCCGTATTCATCTTTCGGTTGAACTCCTTGATCCAACGAATCATCAGGCCGGACGTATCATCCGGCTTGGCGTATTCCATATAAACCGGTTTGCCGTCGCGCACGCCGGTCGTTCCGTTAAAGTCGCGCTTCCAGTTGCCGACCGGACGCAAGGAATCGATCGCGCTTTTTTGCATTACGCAACGATGTAGATTGAACAGATCAGTAGCGGTTATTATTTCTGCGTTCATCAGGTTGTAAATTAGCTCGATGGCCTTGGCGTGGCCGTACACCTCTTCGTGATCCTTGAGCGATTTGCCGCTGATCGTTAGCCCGAGCTCCAAAACCTTGACGGTTTCGCCCAGCGTCAGCGTATTGCCTTCAATCGCAGTGGACTCGTGCGTCCAGAGAGCGGCGAACTGCTGGATCAGCGACTTTTGGATATCAGCGGGCAGATTTTCGTAAAACAAAGTAGGGCGACGATCCGACTTCTCCTGTGTTTTCAGAAAGGAGAACACCGCATTATAGGTGACGCTTAAGCCATGCTCGCGGTTTAGCGTTTCCGCAATTTTTCGGAGCGGAACGCCTTGCTTCCGGAGCTCGCGAATTTGAGCAATAAATGGTGCCAGACAGGACGAAGAACTTTTCATAACGGGGATAAGTTGCTCTCACAACCCGCTTTTGTCACGACTAAAAAACAACAAAAAAGAACAAATTTTTAGTGACAAATCCCGCCGAAGCCATCAGTTCGATTGATGAATTCTGATTTATGATTTTCGATTGAGTATTCATGGCTTGAACGTCGGGAGTGTCCACGTTTTGGCCCTGCCGCGCAACCTTGAAGCGGGAGTTCGGTATGCGATATCGAGGTTGACGATGTGTAGCCGGAAGGATACAGTGCAGCCATGGTTGAAATCCGTAAGACAGCGGAATTTGCGAACTGGCTGGATAAGTTGCACGACATTCAGGCGCGTGCCCGCGTTCTTGTCCGGATCGATCGACTTGCCGCTGGTCTGGCGGGCGATGTTAAACCGATGGGTGCTGGCGTGTCAGAGCTGCGGATCGATTACGGGCCCGGCTACCGGGT
>JAQUXG010000102.1 GCA_028692515.1 Kiritimatiellales bacterium
CGCAGATTATCCGCCGCCTGCGCGACGAAGTTGTTCAAGGCAGTGCACTTTCTGATGCGCTGAAAATTTACCCGGAAACCTTTCAGCAGCTTTACATCAGCATGGTACGTGCGGGGGAAGCCTCCGGTGCGCTGGCCGAAGCGCTCGAAGGACTCTGCCTCCATTATGAACGGGTGCAGGAAGCGCGCAGCAAAGTCATCACCGCCATGATCTACCCGGCCATCGTACTGGCAATCGGCCTGATTTCCGTCGTGGGACTTATGGTATTTATTGTTCCGCGTTTTGCACCGATCTTCGATGAGCTGGGCGGCACCCTGCCCCTGCCCACTCGCATCCTGATGGGATTCAGTGACATCCTCATCAAATACGGTGCGCTCATTTTAATCCTGCTCGCCGCCGGGATTTTCTCCTTACGCAAATGGGTGCTCACTCCGCCCGGCCGATTCTGGTGGCACACCCGACAGCTTAAATGGCCGGTCATTCGCCAAATTATCACCGCCAACGCCTTCGGTCATTTTGCCCGTACACTCGAAACCCTTATCCGCAACGGCGTGCCTATTCTCAAGGCACTGACCATCGCCGAAGAAACGGTCGGCAACGATGTCATCGCCAAAGAAATTGCTGCCGCACGCACGCGAGTCACCGACGGTTCCAGCATCGCCGGCCCGCTGGCCGCCGGCAAAGTTTTTCCGGAACTGCTGACCGACATGCTGGCCGTCGGCGAAGAAACCGGCGACCTGCCCGGCGCGCTCAAAAACATTGCCCGGCGCTATGACACCGAGCTCGATTTCAGCATCAAAGTTCTGACCACCGTCATGGAGCCGGTACTGATTCTCGGCATTGCCATCATTATTGGTTTTGTCGCGATCAGCATGCTGATGGCGGTATTCAACCTGACCAGCGGTTTAGGCGTTTAACAACGGAGGAGAAACAATGGAACAGCGCAGATCAAAAAGAGGTTTTACGTTAATTGAAATCATGCTCGTGATCGTCATCATCGGCATTATCGTTGGAATCGCGGTGCCTAAAATCACCGGTAAAGTCGGCAAAGCCAACAACGTGGCGGCCCAGGCCAGCCTTAAGTCGCTCGAAGCCGCCATTCAAAGCTACGAAATGGACAACCTGACGCTGCCATCCAGTCTGACAGATCTCACCGTGCAGAAAAACGACAACGGACCGTATGTCAAACCCAGCGACCTTACTGATCCGTGGGGACAGCCGTTTGTCTATGCCAAGCCCGGATCGCACGGCATCGGCTTTGACCTCTCCTGTAAATCGCCCGAAGGCAAAGAGTTCAATAACTGGGAGTAACCGGGATTGGAATGTTGGAATAACGGAGTGATGGAATAATGGAATCTACCAATCATCCAAAAAGCCAATACTCCAATATTCCTCCACGAGGATTCACTCTCATTGAAGTCATGCTGGTGGTGGTCATTATTCTGATTGCCGCCGGCGTGGTGGTTCCAAAATTCAAAGGGACTTTTAAATCCACTCAGATGACCGACGCCACCCGCTCGACCGTTCGCATTGCACGCTACGCGCGCAGCGTTTCCATCCTGAAACAGGAAACGTGTACGCTGAGTTTTAACAGCAACCGGCTTGCTTTGGTGTGCGGAACCAACAGCGCTACCCCGGAAGCCTCTCGCAAAATTCCGGAGGATATTGAAATCCGCTCCTTTAAAAATCTGGCCGAAGATGAAAATGGAAATACAACGGCTGGACGCGAGGTCAACTTTTACCCCGGCGGAATGAACGATGGATTCGAAGTGACCTTCGCCGCCGGAGAAACCCGCCGAGCAACCATCGTCTGCAATCCAATCTCTGGAAAAATCACCGTCGTGGAGGAAGGCCGGTGAAAGGGTGTCTCTATCGTAGACGAGGCTTCCAGCCTCGTTCGGAAACACGAAACACTTTTTCCGTGCAAACGAGGCTGGAAGCCTCGTCTACGATTTTAAAAAGAGGTCTGACGCTGATCGAAGTCATGCTGGCCGTGGTCATTCTCGGCATTGGCGCTGGCGTTCTTCTTCTGGCAACGGCGCGCTGTCTGTCTATCGTGGTTAAATCACAACGCTACAGCACCGCACAGCGCCTGATTGGACAAGTCGAAGCAGAGCATCCCCTGACCCGCGCAAAAATTGAGGCAGGAATCGAGTCAGGAACTTTTGATGATGACGCGGACTATCGCTGGGAACGCGAAATGACAGAATCCGAAAATGAAAACCGGAAGGGCCTTTATGCCGTTCGCACCCGCGTAAGCTGGTCGGACCGCGGGCGCAGCAGTTTTGAAGAAGTCACGACCTGGCGCTTCATCCCGACGGAGGAAGAAGAGTGAAAGTGAAGAGGAATATTGGAATACCGGAATATTGGAATATTGGAGAAGAGAAAATTTCTCCACATCCTCATCATTCCACTATTCCTTCATTCCGCTATTTCACCTCCCGGCGAGGGTTCACCCTCCTTGAAGTGATGATCGCCGTTGTCATTCTGGCGATCGCGATGACGGTGGCCGGACAGCTGTTTTCCGCTGTGACCAAGGCGTGGACCGGTGCGCGGATTGTGATGGATCGGACGCATCACGGTGATTTTGTGCTGGGTCAGCTGACCTCTGCACTGCGTTCAATGGCGTTTTCTGAAAACAAGCCGGACAAATACGGCTTCCGGATCGAAGATAATTCCGCAGGCGAAGGCGAGAGCACCATCAGCTGGGTGACGGACAGCAGTGCGTTTGTGCCGCCTAACGATGCCTTGGCACACGGACGGCATCGCATCGAAGTTGGCGCGGGTGAAGATGAGGACGGCGTGGAAGGGCTGGTTGTGACGGTCTGGCCCTATCTGGCGGACGAAGAAGAAGTGGAAAAGAAAAGCTGGCTGGTCAGCGAAAATATTAAGGGCCTGCGCTGCCGGATGTATGACACGAAAAAAGACGAGGAAGGCTGGCGCGATGACTGGGAATACAGCAACGCCATTCCCGGCCTGATTGAAATCACACTCTACGCTGAGCCCCTCAGGGAATATGACGATCCGGTCGAGTTCCGCCAGATCATTGAAATCCCCCTCGGCCCGGCCGTCACCAACGAGGTCTCGGAAGCAAAGTAAGACAAAACTCGAAATTCTAAATCCGAAATGCGAAACAATATTCAAATTCAAATTTCCAATGTTTGGAAAAGGTAATGAACCAAACTGACATGAAGGTTAAAAACAAGCGCGGAAGTGCCCTCGTGGTGGTGCTGTGGATTCTGCTGATTGTCGCGCTGATTGTCAGTACGTTCGCTTTTGAGATGCAGCTGGAATCCCGGATGATTACCCTGCAACGCAAACGCTTTAAGGCCGATCAACTGGCGCTGGCGGGCGTGGAGCTGGCTAAAGCGATGATCGCGTTTAAGGAGGATGAGGTAACAAAAGATGCCGTTGGCGAAAGAATCCCGAATGAAGATCCATGGGTGAATGAAGCACTTAAAATCACCGACGCCATTCCGGTCGATTTCAGCGAAAAGTTCGGTGACGGAACGGTCAGCCTGCATATTGATTATGAGGAAGGCCGTCGCAACATCAGTAAGATGACACGCGACGACTGGCGCCTGATGTTCGATTCGGCAGGAATTCCCAACACCAGCTGGGACGCGATGCTGGATTGTCTGGACGACTGGCAGGACGAAAACGATGAACACTTTCTGAACGGGGCGGAGTCGGATGATCCGTTTTATACAAAACGCGGCTACGAATGTAAAAACGGGCCGGTCGATACAGTGGATGAGCTGCTGCTGATTAAAAACTGGGGCGAGGAGGTTCTCTACGGTACCCCGCCGGAGGAGGAAAGCGATAGTCCGATCACCGGCATTGCGGATCAGCTGACCACCTGGGGTAGCGGCAAGGTTAATCCAAACAGCGCCAGCCGTGAAGTGCTCAACAGCCTTCCAATTTCCGAAGGGGTGATCGACGTGATTTTAGAGTTACGCAAGGGGCCGGACGGCGAAGCCGGAACAGAAGATGACGGCCTCACGCAAGAGGATCTGGCCGCGCTGGGTGCCGATGCCGCTTTTTTCACCCTCGAACCAAAATATGTTTCCATTACGTCCATCGGGGAGGTCGGCGGAATTCAAAGTCAAATCTCTTGTATCTTTAAGCTGGGCGACAAGGAGCCGGTTCCTCTATTCTGGCTCGAAGGAAAACAGGAAAAGAAGGAAGGCATTAGACCATAGGCTATAGGCTTTAGGGAGAACCCATAAAAATTTCCCCTTAAAGCCTAAAGTCCAAAGCCTTTTTAAAGTATGATTTTTTTTAGCCACACAACCGGCATTCACTACACCGACGAAATCGTCGAGTGGACGGTATTGTGTAAAAGCCGCAAGGGAACGGAAAAAATCCGTGAAGGATCCCTGCCGGTTCCGGAAGGTTTTTTTGAGCAGGAAAACTCGCCGCTTTTCCCGGCCGAGGTGCTTTCAGAAATCCGCCGCAATTTCCGCGGTGCCGTAACGCTTTCTCTGCCCTCATCTCAACTGCTGATGCGTATTCTGGAATTGCCCTCGACCCATTCTGCCGAGCTCAAGAGCATGGTTGAGCTGCAGATGGATCAGATCTCGCCTTTCCCGGTCGATCAGCTAACGATTTCGTATGAGGTTCTAAACCAGACCGAAAACCACTCGCGGGTACTGGCGGTCGCCGCGCAGCGCAAAACGGTCGATACGCTGGGCGATCTCTTCAAGTCGCAGAACGTTTACATTCGCAGTCTCGATGCCGAGGTACTGACGTGGTGGAGTCTGCTGATTGCCCACGGACAGGTGCCATGTGAGGGTCGCGTGGTGCTGATTCTGGAGGAGCACACCGAGTTTTCTATGATCGTTGTGGACGACGGCGTGCCGGTCTGTTTCCGATCTCTGGAACTTTTCCATGACTTTACAAATAAAACGGTCATGGACGAAATCATCGAAGAGATGCGCTACACTCTGCTCTCGCTTGAGGCCGAATACGGTCACTACGAGGATTATGCGGTGGAAATCTGGAGCGAATCGGAATTCCCGATGCGACTCATTCAGCTTTTAGAAAAACAGTGCTGCGGAACGGTCAATCTGCATGATCTGGCATTGATTCCCACGGTCTCTGAAGGGCTGGCGCTGCGCACGGCGGAACGCCGTCTGCATCATGCCGAACTGGTGCCGCGCGAATGGATCGAACTGCAGCGCCGCAAGCGGCTCATTCAAATCGGAACGGTTACCTCGATCGCCGTGCTCAGCATCTGGCTGGCGGCCGTCACCGTGACAGGCGCCGTCTTCTCGTTCCAGAAAGCCGCCTATAACCGGGTGAAGAAAGAAGCCGCCCGCTATGAAGGCCCCGCGCGCGCCGCGCAGGCCGCCCGCGAAGAGATGCTTTCGCTCGAACGCTACTCCGACCGCTCACACTCCGCACTTGAGTGCCTGCGCGAAATCACGGCGGCCCTGCCCGACGGGGTCGAGATCGCCTCATTCACCTACAAGAAAGGCGAAGCCGTCAGTCTGCGCGGCTCCAGTGACCGGGCCGAAGCGGTCTATGATTTCTTCCAGAACCTCGGAACTTCGCAAATTTTCAACGGGGTTAAAGACGAGCAGTCGAATAACCGTATCGTTAAAGATAAGCGCATATCCACCTTCTCGGTCACCGCCGGGCTTCCGAAAAACGAATCGGAGGCCAACCCATGAAAATTTCGAAACGCGAAACCTTTCTCGGCCTGATCACTCTCACCGCCACCCTCTTCGGCCTCTCCTACTGGCTGGCCGGCTCACGAATTGATGCCCGACGCCAAATGAAGGCGGATAAAGCCCGTCTGCTGCACCAGATTGAACTGCACCAACGCATCCTTTCCGAAAAAGACAGCTGGTACAGCCGGCTTGAAGATCTTCAATCTCAACTTCCCGTTTACGACGAAAAAATCTCCGTCACGGCTGAACTGCTCAAACTCATCAAGCGCACGGCGGATGAGCACCGCCTCGATCTGGGCCGCACGCAGCCCTACAGCGAAAAACAGACCGGCTCGCTCTATGAACTCGGTGTCAGCTGCACATGGGAAGGCACCCTCGACGCGCTGGTTAAATTTCTCTATGAACTCCAGAAGCAGGGTATCCGCTTTGACGTGCTTCAGCTCAACGTCCAGCCCGATGCCCGGCGCGACCGCATTTTAAAAGGCTCCATGATCATTGACTGCGCCTACCGGAAAAATTTAAAATTTAAAATTTGAAATTCGGCGGCCGAATTTAAAAAGGACAACCATGAAGACAATCTGGAAAACAATAGGAACCGCTCTGCTGATCGCTGTCTCCGCGCAGGCGCAGGAGCAGCTCATCTCGCTCAGCTTTGAAGATGCTCCGCTGGAGCAGGCCGTTGAGCTC
>JAQUXG010000103.1 GCA_028692515.1 Kiritimatiellales bacterium
CCAATGGTTGGAACCCATTTTTTCCCAACCTTGGAAAAAGAGTTTACGCTGCTGTTCGGCGGCTTCAGGACGGTGCAGTTCGCTGACCGGCTTCAGGTTGGTTTCGTAAAAACCGAGGTCGAGGTCGATGACGTCGCTGGTGACGCAGCCGATCTGAATGTCGCACTCGGCTTCGACACCGCTGCAGATGCGAAGAGTGTTTTCCGGAAGCAGTTCGGCGAGAGCGGTGTCACCTTGGGCGTTGAGCGGGTAGATTTCGATCTGCTCGATTTTTTCGACGGAGCGCTGCGTATCGGTTTCGAAGGTGCGCAGGCTGTCGATTTCGTCACCGAAGAATTCGATGCGCACGGGCAGGGCGGAGGTGGGCGGCCAGACGTCGATGATGCCGCCGCGGCGCGCCGCGAAACCTTTTTCGTAGAGTTCGACGTCGAGCGTGTAGCCTTGTTTTTCCAAGGTTTGGAAAAGTTCCTCGGGGTTGACGGTGTCGCCGCGTTTCAAGAGGAGAGGTTTTCCAAGGGTTGGAACTTTTTCTTCCAAACACTGGAAAACGGTGAGGAGGCAGAAGGGTTCTGCGGTTCTTTTTTTGTTTTGCAGGAAGGCGAGGGTTTTCAGCCGCTCGCTCTGGGTTTCCATGTCTTTTGCGTCGAGCGGTGGAAGAAGTAAAAGTTCGGTTTGAGGGCAGAGGGTTTTGAAGCAGTCGGTGAGTGTTTCCAATGCTTGTAAATGATCCACGACCCAGAGTTGCGGGCGCGGGTTTTGGAGTAGCAGTTCACGGCCGAGCAGGGCCTGCGCGGAGGGCGGCAGGGCGGACAGGCGGCAGAGGCCGTTTTTGAGCGCTTCCTGCAGGGGGGTGAGGTTGAGATCCATGCCCGGAATCCTAGCATCTGTTTGATTGCGGGACATCCAGAAATGGAGGGGAGATGTGAGCCGGCTGGGGCTCGAACCCAGGACCCTGTGATTAAAAGTCACATGCTCTACCAACTGAGCTACCGGCCCGTATAAAAACGGAGCGCATAAGGTAGTAGAGGAGGAGGCGCTTGTCAAAAGCCAATCCTCGCAAATTGTTATTTTGTTGTACAAAAAAAAGTCCGGCGGGTTCATCTTTGAGGCGCTGGCTGTACAGCCGATTTTGATTGGATACAATAAAGCCGATTGCATTGCGTTATATGCCATGAAAACACCCGATATAGAAAGAAACCGGATGGAACTGGACGATGCAACACTTCTGGCAGAGTACCACGAAGGAAATTCCGAAGCCCTTGGCGAGCTGGTCGAGAAATACAGGCGTCCGCTGTTCGGATTCATTCTGCGATTCTCTGAAGGCCGCGAAGACGCCGATGAGGTGTTTCAGGAGGTTTGGGTGAGGGCGATTAAGAATATGAACCGTTACCGTCAGAAAAGTCTGCTTAGCTGGTTGTTTCGCATCGCGCACAACCTGATGATCGACCGGATCCGCCGGAACCGTCCGGTTGTTTCGCTGGATACCCCGGCTTGCGAAGACGGCTCGCCGCTCAGTGAACAGCTTCGCACATCCAATATCGGCCCGGATTATGAAACCGCCGGTCGTGATCTGGGGGTGCGGATTGAAGCCGCCGCCGCAAAGCTTCCGCCGGAGCAACGTGAGGTTTTCTGGCTCCGTATGCAGGCGGATCTCAGTTTTAAGGAAATCGCCAAAATTCAGAAATGCTCCATCAACACGGCGCTGGCCCGGATGCAATACGCACTTTCCAAGCTCCGCGGCGAGCTGTCGGGCGAGTACCGCGAACTTCAGGAGGCGGGAATATGAAAACCGAAAAACTGGAAAAATGGCTTCTTCTCGAGCAGACCGGCGAGCTTTCAGCCCGCCAGCGCAGAGAACTGGCTGCCTGCCCTGAAGCGCAGGCCAAACGCGATGAACTGAAAGACCTGCGGATGGCGCTTCAGGTTCTGAATACAGAGCCTTCGCCGTGGACTGTAACAAAAATTGACGCACAGTTGCGCAAGACAGGTCGCTTGGTCTGGACAATGTCCAGAGTCTGGAAACCGGCGCTTGCGCTGGCGGCCTGTTTGACTCTGGTGGCTGGCGTTTTAAATTTCCATGATGAGCAGCAGGTTTCTTCAACTTCAGCAACGGTTGTTTTGGCCGCGGCGGTAGAGGGCGTGTGGAACGATCCGCTTGAAGAAGATCTGGGTAATTTGGAACGCTTGATTGTGGCCGCATCAGGCGATTCTTTGAGCATTATGGAGATGTAAGCAAAGGAGAGCGCAATGAAGAAGTGGATGAATTACGTAGTGATTGTTGGACTGACAGCCGGAACCGCGTCTGCGGCCTGGTGGCCCTTCGGCGACGATCAAAAAGAAGATCAGGCTCCGCCGCCTGTTCCTGAAATGCAGAAGATGAAGCGGGATGGCATGGGCGAACGGCAACGTCCTCAGATGAGTCCTGAGCAGATGGAAAAGATGAAAGCCCACCGTGAGGAACTCATGAAACTGGGCGAAGCCGCCCGCAATGAAGCGGATCCGGTCAAAAAGGAGGCACTTGTTGCGGACATCCGCACCAAAGTGACAGAGATGGTCGATAAGATGCAGGCCGAGCATGAAAAACGGCTGGAACGGGCTGAAAAGGAACTGTCGACGCTGCGAGAAAAGCTGGCTGAAGGCGAAAAAAACAAAGCGGCTCAAATTGAAGAGCATGTGCAGCGGATCGTTGCCGGCAAACCGCCCCGGGGGGATGGAAAACGTCCCGAAGGTGACTTCAAAAGAGAGCACAGACAAGATGTTCCGCCGCCGGAAGCCGAATAACCAAAGGTTCCGAACATTGGAAAACCCCGCCACTGGCGGGGTTTTCTTTTTCCAAGGTTCGGGAAACTATTTAAGTTTCAGTGCGTTAAGAACCGCCTGAAAATCCTCCGGAACCGGCGCACTGACGCGCAGAGCGGCACTGCCGCCCTGCGGATCGGGAAGAATCAGGCGGCAGGCGTGCAGCATCTGGCGAGGAACGGCCCGGAAGATCGGGTTGCCGCGCTGCTCGCCGGCATATTCCTTGTCGCCCAGTACCGGGTGGCGCATGGCGGCAAGGTGTTTGCGAATCTGATGGGTGCGTCCGGTGTGGATGCGCAGTTCGAGATAACTCGCATCGCGGTTGCGGTCGAGGACGCTGACCAGCGTCGTGGCCGAATCGCCATCAATATCGCGCGTAATGGTTTTGAGCGAATCGGAAACCCGTCCGATGGCGATGGCGCGGTAAATTTTAACGATCTTTTCTTCTTTAAAGAGAGGAATCATCTGCTGCTTGGCGGCATCGTTGGTCGCGAAGATGACGCACCCGGAGGTGTCGCGGTCAAGGCGGTGAACCGCACAGATCTGCGGATTGTTCCGTTCATGCCGCAGACGCACTTCCAGGCTGCGGTCACTTCCGTTGGTCACCATACCGGACGGCTTGTTGACGATGAACAGGTCGCCTGATTTTTTCAAAATTTCGATTTTGTGTGTTTTTGCCTCAGGACGGACGGTTTCAATAACGTCTTTGAGTTTCATCGTGTGTTTGGCCATCCAGATACGCTGACCGTTTACAAAAACCTGTCGGGCATCAAGCAGCACGCGAGCCTGTTTCTTCGAACAGCGCAGACGGTCGGAAAGAACGTCTACCAGCGGCAGTCCGTCTTCGTGGGGTGTAACCTGGAACGTTGCGCGGCTCATTGGCTTTTATCCATTTCTGCGCAGGCTTCCTCGATGAGCGTAGCGGCTTGTTCGATTTCTTTTACAGTGACGTTGAGTGGCGGAAGCATCCGCAGAACCCGCACCGCAGTGGCGAGGGTGAGCAGACCTTTTTCCTGAAGGAGTTTCTGCAGCGGTGCGGCGTTGTCTTTCAGAACCAGCCCGACCATCAGGCCGCATCCCCGCGCGCCTTCGATCCAGTCATATTGACCCGCAATCGCCCGAAGTTTTTCGAGAAATAGCGCGCCGGTTTTCTGCGCGTTTTCGAGCAGATGCTCTTTTTCAATTGTTTCAATGACCGCCAGCGCGGCGGCGCAGGCCAGCGGCGTGCCGCCGAAGGTGGTCGCGTGGTTGCCGGGTTGGAAGATATCGGAAACCTGTGGTGCGGCGACGACGGCGCCGATTGGAAAGCCGTTGCCAAGTCCTTTAGCCAGCGAGAACGCATCCGGCTGAACATCATAGTTTTGGAACGCGAACCATTTTCCGGTTCGGCCCATGCCGGCTTGAACTTCATCGAACAGAAGCAGGATGCCTTTTTCGTCGCAGAGCTTCCGCAGGCCTTTAATGAAAGCCGGATCAGCGGGAAGAATGCCGCCTTCGCCTTGAACGGCTTCAACCAGAATCGCAGCGGTCTTTTCCGTTACTGCGGCGGCGCACGATTCGAGATTGTTGAACTCGGCGTATTTGAAGCCTTCGGGCAGAGGGGAGAAGCCTTTTTGAACCTTTTCCTGTCCGGTGGCGGTCAGCGTGGCGAGCGTCCGGCCATGAAATGAGTTTTTCATGGAGATCACTTCATATTTGCCCTGTGATGAACCCCAGAGCCGCGCCAGTTTGATTAGTCCTTCGTTGGCCTCTGCGCCGGAGTTGCAGAAAAAGCACTTGCCGCCCATTGACCGCTCGGAAAGAGCCTGTGCGAGCCGCGGCTGGTTTTCGTTGTAGTAAAGGTTGGAGACGTGCACCAGTTTGGCAGCCTGTTCCTGAATGGCCTTTACGACCGCCGGATGGCAGTGGCCGATGTTGAGCACAGCAATGCCGGCGAGGAAATCGAGATATTCCTTTCCGTCGGCATCCCATACATGACTTCCCGAGCCTTTCACGAGCACGAGGCCCGGCGCGTAGGTCGGCATCACATACTTTTTGTGCAGATCGATAATTTCAGTGCTTTTCATAGTTATTTTACAATCTCGGTTCCGACACCTTTGTCAGTAAACAATTCCAGCAACAGAGAGTGAGGCAGTGCGGAATCAATAATGTGCGTTTTGCTGACACCCGCTTTGAGCGCTTCAACCGCGCCGCCGATTTTCGGCAGCATGCCGCCGGTGATGATGCCCCGTTCAATCAGATCTTCCACTTCGCTCAGGCTCAGTGTTGAAATCAGAGTGGTCGGGTCGTTAATGTCCTGTAGTAATCCCGGCACATCGCTCAGGAAAACCAGCTTGCGCGCCTGCAATGCGCAGGCAACCGCGTTGGCGACATCGTCGGCATTTACGTTATAGAGATGGCCGTCCTCGCCGCGCCCGAGCGGCGTGATCACCGGAATGATGTCCGCTTTCAGAAAGGCTTTAATTGGTTCAATGTCCACGCTGATTACTTTACCAACATAGCCCCAGTCGAGCTCCTCGCCGGTTTGCGGGTCGAATCCGACATGTTTTTTCACCTTGATGATATCTTCGCCGTGAATGCCGTGCGCCTTGCTGCCGTAATTCTTGAGAATTTCAACCAGATGCGGATTCACTTCGTTGTTGAGAACACTCTCAACCACGGTAATGGTTTTTTCATCGGTCACCCGCAGTCCCTGCACAAAGTTCGGCTGAATATGCGCTTCCCGCATTTTTTTTGAAACGGACTTTCCGCCGCCATGCACGATCACCGGTTGCAGACCGACACATTCCATGAAAGCGACATCTTTCAGAATGTTCCGGTAACCGATTTCGCTTTCCATGATGCTGCCGCCGAATTTGACAACGACGGTATCGCCCCGGAATTTCTGGATGTAGGGCAGGGCTTCAATCAGCACCGACGCCTTTTCAATCATTTGCTGCATGGTTTGGTTCCTGTTTTATTCCACGTTAATCCGCACGTATTCCTCGGTGCAGTTACAGGTGTAGACGACGGCATGACCGGTGCCTAAATTCAAATTAATGTTGATGGTGAACGCGTCTTTGGAAACCGCTGCGACCAGTTCCTCTTCTGCGGTTCCGGCGGTGACCCCATTGCGTACGGCCGGGACGTCATCGTAATCGATATCCACCTTGTTTTCCTGCACCTGCGCGTAGGAATAGCCGATGGCATCCATAATCCGGCCCCAGTTTGGCCGCTTGCCGGCCCACGCCGTCTTGTTGAGCATCGAGTTGGCGACCGCTCGCGCGGCTTCATCCGCTTCACCGTCGGATGCGGAACCGGTGACGCGAACGGTGACGACCCGTGTGGCGCCTTCGCCGTCTTTGACGATCATCATCGAGAGTTCAAAAAGAACTTTTTCCAAGGTTTGGAAAAAAAGTTTCCGATGTTTGGAATCCTGCGTAATCCGTTCGTTGCCAGCCTGTCCGTTAGCAAGGCAGATGACCGTATCGTTAGTGCTTCGGTCGCCGTCCACGGTGATCCGGTTAAAGCTCATACCGGCCGCGACCCGCAACCCGCAGA
>JAQUXG010000104.1 GCA_028692515.1 Kiritimatiellales bacterium
TCCAATCATTGGAAAATTTTCTCACTTTTTTTCAAACATTGGAAAAAGTTCTTCCAAACATCGGAAGCAAAAACCATTAATTTATAGGACTGACCTGAATGGCACTACGTTAAGCCCTTTTCAATCCAGAGAATTCCCACAGAAGGCAACCAAGATAACGAAGCGAAACTGGAACGATGATTAATCATGACAGGCCGCAAGGCCCTTTGCTGCCTTCGTTTCCTTCTGTGAAAAATATAGCTGGCTCTCGTTTGAATTCCCTTAACATTAGTGTAATTCGGGTCAGTCCCGTAATCTTGTAATTTTTATTTCGTATCTTCCAAATCACCGTAATTTTTGTGTTTTTACCGCCGCGCCAAAATGGCTTCGACTTTCAGAATGTCTTCCGGTGTGTCGACTCCGATGCCGATGTCTTCGACCTGCAAGACGTTCATGCGGCAGCCGATATAAAGCGCGCGCAGCTGTTCGAGTTTTTCGAGGTTTTCCAGCCGGCACGGCGGCTCCGCCACCAGTTTGAGCAGATAATCGCGGCGGTAGGCGTAAATGCCGATGTGCCGCCAGTGCGCGCCGGTCGCATCGGTGCCCGCGTCGCGGACGTGCGGAATAACGGAGCGCGAAAAATAGAGAGCCTGCCCGTCGCGGGCGAAAACGGCTTTGACGACGGCCGGATTTTTCAAATCCTCTTCGGTTTTGATCGGCGCGGCGGCGGTGGCCATATCCCAGTCACCGGAAGCCATGACATCAGCCAGGCGGTCGATCAGTTCCGGCTCCATCAGCGGTTCGTCACCCTGAATGTTGATGAGTACGTCGCACTCTTCGTTGGCGACGGCTTCGGCGATACGGTCGGTTCCCGACGGATGATCCGCGCGGGTCATGACGGCTTTGACTCCGGGAATGTTAAATGAGGCGACGGCATCGACAATGCGCTGGTCGTCGGTGGCCACCAGAACGGCATCCAGCGATTTGGCTTTAATCACCTGCTCCGTCACCCGTTGAATCATCGGTTTGCCCGCGATCATCGCCAGCGGTTTGCCGGGAAGCCGGGTCGAGGCCCAGCGCGCCGGAATCACGCCGATCACACGGTTATTCTTTTTCATCTTCATCTCGGTCTTTTTTCTCCGTAATCCAGAAATCATCTCCCGGCCCGTTCACCTCGTGCAATGTAATGCTGACCCGGCCGAACGGAGTGCTCAACCGGGCCAGTGTCATCAAGTGCCGGGGATCACGGGAGACCCATACCGTAGCTTTTCCCTTACGGACAAACAAGCCGTCAAACATCGCCCGGGGCTGCATTTCCAGACTCGGCACATCCCTTTCATAATGAGGCAGATCGATCGATTTAAGTCCATGAGTTGTCAGGACAAGCTCATAGAGCTTTTCGTCGGTCATGACCTGGTACTGGCTCTTGGTGTTTTCTTGCAACTGCACCGAACGCATGAAAAACATAAAACTGATAATATCGCGGGAGTCCGGCTTAATATCGTAGATCTTGCGCTTTTTGCCCTCCACCTGCCGAAAATGCGCTTTCAGCTCCGTGTAGTCGAACGTGGTGATCTCATGGTTGCGGTAATCCCGTTCTTTTAAGTTCTGCTCATACTGGATGGGCAGGAAGGTAACCGGATCGACCAGCGTTTCGTAGACATCCTCCACCCTGAAAATGTGTTCAAAAAAAGCATAGGTTCGCGCCTCCATCCGCAACGCCAGCACCTCGCGCCCCTCGAACTCTGTCATCCGGCTCGTCACCGTCGCCGATGCCATAGGAATTCCGATCCACGTGATCGAATATACCAGCTCCTCACCAATCGGGAACGGGAGCTCTGCCGCCGGTGCGGCGGAGCTCAGCATAAGAAGGGCACCCATCACTGCGGTGGCGATTTTAATTTTCATCAGTCCTTTTTTTCCGTAATCCAAAAATCATCCGTTCCGCCCGACACATCCTGCAACTTGACGGTGACCCGCCCGAACGGAACCCGGGCTTTCATACAGGTCAGAATCCGCCGGACATCTTGCGAGACCCAGAGAGTTGCCGTGCCGTTGCGGACAAACAGCCCGTTAAATTCGGCCTCGGGCACGATCCGCAGACTCGGCACATCCGGATAATTCGACAGGCCGATTTTCTCGATTTTTTCAGCATGAACCGTCACCTTATAAACCCGGTCATCCGCAAGAACCGGCCAGATCGTGGTCGTCTCCGGCTCCAGCTTTTTCCCGCGCATAAAATACATGAAACTGAGGTAATCGCGGGTATTCGCATCAATGGGAACATTGGTTGAGATTCCGGTTTCCAGATTTTCAAAACGGGCCGTTCCCAGCGCATAATCAAAGATCGTCACTTCCTGATAGTGCGACCGCCCTTCCCTCATGGTTTTTGAAAAACGCGCAGGCAGAAGCGTTTCCTGATCCAGCAGACACTCGTGCATGTCTTTCACTTTGTAGAAAACATCAAAAACCGAGTAGGTCTGGGTTTCGATACGCAACGCCACATAACGCATGCCGTTCGTTTCGACGAGCCCCGTCGTCGCAACCGACCATGCCACCGGAATGCCGTTCCATGAAATACGGTACTCCAGCCGTTCATTCAGCGGAAACGGAAGCGTGGCGGCAGCGGCGGCACTGCTTAAAAACAGACACATCGCGATGACTGACAAAAACCGAACCACAAAATTTTCCTTTCTGCTATGCCGCCTTTTAATACGTAACCCGTAATTCTCTTACGTATTACTCGTCACGCATTACGTATCCCGCGTGAACTGCCGGCAGATCACACCGGCTTCTTTAAACAACGCTTTTGCCTGCTCATTGAAGTGATATTCATGCTCGTAGATCACTTCAGAAAGCCCGGCGTTGATCATCATCTTCGTGCACATCAGACACGGACTGATTGTGCAATAGAGAATCCCGTCTTTCACCGAAATTCCGTGGTAGGCCGCCTGCACAATCGCGTTCTCCTCGGCGTGACAACAGATGCAATCGCCCAGCGAGCTTCCCGACGGCGCATCCGAATTACAGCGCTCACAGCCGCCCTCGTCGCAATTGGCAATCCCGCGCGGCGTCCCGTTATAGCCGGTCGAAATAATCCGCCGGTCACGCACAATCACCGCCGCCACCTGACGCCGGCAGCAGTTACCCCGCCGCGCCACCACATGGGCGATATCCATAAAATACTCATCCCAGCCGGGACGTTTGTTTTTACTCATGCGGACATCCTATTTCATAAACCTGCGACTTTCAACAGTTTCGGGGTCAGCTGATCAATTCGTTCCACCCGACCAAAGGGAGCGAGGCCGCACGCATGTGCGGCAAGGATCGAAGATCCTGGCAATGGTTGGAAAAGCTCCGGTTTTGAGGCGAAAAGCGGGACGGATTCAGGGTGTGGGTGCGGACGGATCGTCCGACCCAAGCCCCAACCCGTCCACGAAAACAAACAAATGGGACACATTGTTCGATCACGCAGACAACGTTACCACGGATGGCAAAGCGGTCCCACAGATCAATGTAACAGATTCTTCTCTTCCATCCGCAGGCCGGCTTTGCCATCCGTGGTAATAATAGTGCGGACTTGGTTTCCTTCGTTGCCTTCTGTAGATTTTCCCGGTCGAAAGGAATCCTTATGAAATTCATCGAATTGGCAAAGAAGCGCGTCAGCATCCGCTCATACAAACCCGATTCGGTTTCGGACGAGCTGCTTCATGAAGTACTCGAAGCGGGACGCCTCGCGCCGACCGCCTGTAATCTGCAACCGTTCCAGTTTGTGGTGGTTCGTGAAAAAGAAAACCTCGCCGCGCTGGCCGCCGGGTATCCCGGCGACTGGTTCAAAGAAGCTCCGGTGGTTATTGCGATCTGCACACAGATTTCCAAGGCTTGGAAACGCAAATACGACGAGCGCACGCTGGTCGATGTGGACGCCGCGATTGCCGCCGACCACATGACGCTGGCCGCCGCCGACATCGGACTCGGCACCTGCTGGGTCGGCGCGTTTGACCCGAAAATTATCCGGAAGGCGCTCGGCGTTCCGCGCACGGTCGAACCGCTGATTTTGCTGACGCTCGGTCACCCGAATGAAACCGGCCGACCGAAGATCCGCCAGCCGATCGAAAAACTGGTTCGTTATGAATCGTGGAAATGACGATGATTCTGCACCTCGTCCTACTAGTTGTTTTTCTTTACGGTTGCGCCGTGTTCTGGATGTGGCTCCGGCAGGAGCATTATCTTTTTGTGCCGAAGCATTATGATGTGCTTCCGGAGTTTGAACGCTTCCGTTGGGATCGCGTCATCAACGGCGTTTCGCATCAGGGATGGTTCCTCAATAAAGGCAAAGAGAAAACCGTTATCTATCACGGAGGCAACGCCGAAGATCTCGCGGGACACTGCGAAGTGATGAAGGATGGTTTAGACGCGAATGTCCTGTTGGTGAATTATCGCGGCTACGGACAGAGCGAAGGAAAACCCGGTGAAAAGGAATTGGTGGCCGATTGCATCGCAATCTTCGATCTCTTCTGCAAAGAAACCAAAATGGAGCCTTTAACTGTTTTTCTAATGGGGCGCAGCCTCGGAACCGGCGTTGCCATTCAGGTCGCCGCCGCGCGACCCGCCGCAGGGCTGATTCTGGTGACGCCTTACGAAAATATCGCCGCCATCGCGCGGTTTCAATATCCATGGCTTCCGCTGCACCGAATGCTCCGCCACACCTTCCATGCAATCGACTTCGCACCGAAAATTCAAATGCCTTCACTCGTGATTCTGGCGGAATCCGATGAGGTGATTCCGATCGAAAGCGGACGCAGACTCGGCGAAGCACTGGGCGGATCGAAAGAAATCATCACCCTGCCGACCGGTCATATGGACATCAACGAACATTCCGGCTATTTCGAAGCCATTAATCGTTTCATTAGAAAATAGTTTTAAATCGTTCGCTTTTAACCGTTTATAAATAAAAACACCATACTTGTAAAAGTATGGTGTTTTACGCATCAAAATTAGCGCCGAATGCGAACCAGCGCGACGGCCATGCCGCCGAGAATGAACGCGCCGCCAATGAGCATCGGCAGGGTCAGGTCTTCTCCGAGAACCATCCATGCGAAAAGCGCGGCCAGAAACGGCTTCAGAAAAAAGGCCATCGAACCGGTTCCGGCTTCAACATGCCCGATGCCGTAGATGAAAAGAAAATAACCGAGCGCCGTTCCAATCAATGACAGATAGGCCAGCCCCCACCAATCGGCGGCTCCGTAGGTTGCCAGCGGAAATCCTTCAAAATGCAGCGCGATCGGCAGAATGCAAAGTCCGCCGATCAGTCCGGCAAATGCAGTAATGGGCAGTGCGCCGTAGCGCGGGGTCATTTTTTTAAAGAGCACGGTATAGAGCGCGAAGATAATAATCGCCACCAGCATCAGGAGCAGTCCGGTTGCCGACACACCATCGGAGCGGTCGCGGGCCAGCACAGCGATCCCCGCGAGGCAAAGCGCCCCGGCCATGAGTTTACGCACCGTTATTTTTTCAGACAGAATCAGCGGGGCGAAAAGCACGACAAAAACCGGATTACAGCTGAAAACGAGAGCCGCGACATTGGCAGGCAGAAAGGTGATGGCCAGATGATAGAGGCTCGACATCAGCGTGACACCGAGCAATCCGAGTCCGGCCAACGCCGCGACATCGCGCCCGCAAAATGCCTTCCCGCGGGAACAAAGCGCAGCAGGGATAAAAAGAACGAGTCCTGTAATGATAAAGCGGAGTGCGGCCAGCCAGAACGGATAGTGCCCGGCGATTCCGCCGCCGATCTGCATCAGCTTGGAAGCCACTTCAATGGTGCTGAACAAAACGATTCCAGCTAACAGGGCCAGCAATCCGCGCAAATTCATTATTCATCCTGATTTTGTTTTTTAAAACGGCGAAGCATCAGCGCGTGTTTCAGTTTTCCGGCCGGAGTCATGTGATCGACCAGTAGAATGCCGTTCAAATGATCCAGTTCATGCTGAATGGCGCGGGCAAGAAGCCCTTTGGCATTGACTACCTGCGGAATACCGTCGCGATCGAGGTAACGCAGCACCACTTCGGCGGGACGTCTCACGGGAACATACATCTTTGGAAAACTGAGGCAGCCTTCTTCTGCAATCGCCATCTCTTCCGATGCGCCGATGATTTCCGGGTTGATAAATGCCTGAGGCATTTTCACGCCGGGATTATTCGGCAGACCCATTTCGTTTTTATCCGCATCGACCGGCACATCGAGAACAAAAACGGCTTCGGTCTGTCCGATCTGCTCGGCCGCCAGGCCGATTCCTTCCTGAGCGTACATAATGCCCAGCATCCGATCAGCCAGCGTACGGATTTCCGCTGT
>JAQUXG010000105.1 GCA_028692515.1 Kiritimatiellales bacterium
CGCCCGCGGAGTTCGCGGCGCGTCTCCCCCTAGGGGGAGAGCCATGGGATGCAAAGCATCCAAGAGAAGAAAAACTAACCGTGCTGAACTCTCATTAGAACCTGTCCAGTCCATGGGGGCAGGTCACATTGTGTCTGCGCGTATTTATGCTGGTTGTGATGAAAGTCGCTGTTAATAAGCAAGGAACATCAGAATGACGGCTCTCCGGATAGGCTTGGTCGGCATAGGTAACATGGGATCTATGTATGCGCGCAATCTGCTCGAAGGCAAGGCGCCCGGAGCCGAACTGGCGGGCCTGTGCTGTAACATCAATCTGGACCGGCTGAAGACGTCGTTCCCGGATACGCCGGGATGGAATAACGCCGGGATGATGTTCGCTGAGGGAAACCTGCATGCGGTAATTATCGCCACGCCGCACGACTCACACGTCCCGCTTGGAATCGCCGCGCTGGAGGCGGGATTGCACGTTATGGTAGAGAAACCGATTGCCGTACACAAGGCGGCCGCGGAACGGTTGATCGCGGCGCACCAAGGCCGGGAGACGCAAGTTTTCTCGGCCATGTTCAACCAGCGAACGGATCCCCGGTATCAATGGGTGAGAGCAAGGATCGCCGACGGAACGCTTGGACGGATTCATCGCGCCAACTGGATCATTACCGACTGGTTCCGGCCGGAAGCCTATTACGCCAGCGGAAGCTGGCGCGCTTCCTGGGCTGGCGACGGAGGCGGCGTTCTTCTGAATCAGTGCCCGCACCAGCTCGACCTCTGGCAATGGATGTTCGGCATGCCCTCACGTATTCGCGCCTTCTGTCATCTCGGCCGGTTCCATGATATTGAGGTCGAAGACGACGTAACCGCCTACCTTGAGTACGAGAACGGAATGTCCGGGGTCTTTATCACCACTACCGGCGAAGCCCCCGGCACCAACCGGCTGGAAATTGCCGCAGAAAACGGACGGGTGGTTATTGAAGGGAAGAATCTTTGCTTCGACCGCAACACCGTGCCGGTCTCAAAATTCTCAGTTGAAACGGACAAGCCGTTTAGCGCGCCGGAAACCGAGCGCCAAACAGAGCATTTTGAGACAATCGGCGAGCAACATATCGGTATTCTGAAGAATTTCGTCGCCGCCATCCAAGGCCGCGAAAAGCTGATTGCCCCTGCGGCTGAAGGAATTCACTCTGTTGAGCTGGGCAACGCAATGCTACTCTCCGGCTTGACGGACAAGACCATCGACCTTCCTCTCGATGCAAAGGCTTACGAAAAGCAGCTGAAAAAGCTGATCGAATCCTCCACGCTCAAGAAGAAATAGGCCGAAACGGCCCCGTATTCGCAGGAAGATCTATCTCAAAACTCTTCCTGCGTCGTCTGTTGTCCAGAAGGTCGCCGGTTACGGCAACCACTCGACCGTTCTGATCTGGCGGGGGTTCAGGGTCACCTCAACATAACCGTCGCTTTGGATTTTAAGATCCTGCTCGGGCAGTTCCTCCAGCGTAACCAGTCGCGCGGCTTTCCAGGGTTGCACCTCCTCGTCCGCTACACGATAGGACGCCTGGATGCGTTCGACGGGCGAACCGGGATGCGCAGGCGGCGCATCGCCGCCGTTCAGCCGCAGACGCGCGTTGACCGGAGTACTGCCGGGATTAAACAGGCGGACAACCCATCCCTCGCCCTGCTCGCTCTTCTTGACGGCACTGACTTGCGCGGTATTCGGCGTCAGCTCCAGGAAGCTGTGATTGTGTTTCAGGGGTCCTTTGCCGGCAGGACTCATCTGAGCGGTAATCAATTCCAGATTAAAATCCTCGGCGGCCTGCCACAGGCCGGCCTCTTCCCAGTCGCCGGTATGCGGCATGACCGCATAGCGGAAACGATGCGGGCCGGGACACTGCGACCCGGGATCGAAAGAGCTGTAATCGGATACTTTCCATGTCTGCCAGATCAGCAGCGAGAAGCAACGCAACAGGCTCAGGCTGACCGTCGCCTCGTCATCATTCTCCGCCTGATAGGCTTTTAATCCCTCGTTCAACAGAGCCAAACCAACGTTGCCGTCGGTGCGGTCAACAAAAGAGTTCATAGGATGCTCATTTTGCGGCACCTCAGCATAGGCTTCCGGATCCTCTACGCGGCAGTCGCGTTCAACCACATCAAAGGGGGTCTGCACATGCACGCGGGAGGTCTTGATTCCGGTAGGAAAACAGACCTGAAGGTAGTGATTTATGGCACGGTTCTCCAGCGCGGTTTCCACGCTCACCCAGCGCTCGCCGCGCGACAGCCGCACAATGTTGACGATCTGCATATGAACTCCGGCCTCACTGCGCTGAGTACGGTCGTCATTCAGCCCGGCGGGGATGATCCAGTCGATCTCGACCCGGAAGGCGGCACTTACCGGCCCTTCTTCGATCAAGGTGATCTGTGCAGATGCATTACGCGTGGTCAGCGGGCAATCTCCGGGAACCGTCACGTGCTCCCACGGGTTGCCTGCTTCGGAGGTGTCCCGGAAATATCCAATCTGATCGAAGGAGCGTCCGGTGGATTTATAGGTGACGCACAAGGTTCCGTTGGGATTGATGGAGACGCTTAGGTGCTCGTTTTCCATCGTATTCGGGCCCGTGCAAAGGGATTTGGCCGGGCTGGCCGGGGTCTTCCGGGGAGCCAGACGGAAAGCGCGGTAGCCGTAGCCGGGGATCTCCGGCCAGATTGCGCGAACCCGGTAGCGATCTGACAGCAGAGTGGTCGGCACATCGCCCTGAGGATTCAACAGGCCGTAGTGGCGTGGCAGGATGCACTCCGTTTGTATGGAAAGCGCCTCGCCCTGTTCGTCGATCAGGTCAAATTCATTCCCGACCCAGTGCTCGGGCAAATCGATCAGACAGGCCTGCACGCGGGTGCGCGGAGCGCTGTGCGGGTTATAGGCGACGACTGCAACGTCCTCCGGCGACCAGGCGGAGAAATCAATGGCCCGACTGATTTCGAGCATCGCCTCCTCGATCACGCAACGCGAGATCTCATCGGCCTGGCGGTAGCGGTAGAGCATATCATCGTGAATGATGTCGCGGCTGCATCCACCGATGCTGTCGTGGCCGTGGTTCTGTAACAGCCAGTTGAAGGCCGTGCGGAGGAAGCCCGCCTGATAGGGAGCACCCAGCAGGTGCGCGAAAAAGGCCATAGGTTCGGCATAGGACATCAGATTGCGTTCCGTGCGGAAATTTGCCTGCTTGATGTACGTGCGGGCCGAGGTGACCCAGCCCAGCAGAGGGCTGTAGTCCTTGTCGGTGGAGGGATAACGCATTTCACCGCGCAGTACGGGCAGGTCATCACCAGCGGAATCCAGCACACCCTGCTGGAACTGTTCGAGAGAGCTGTGGAAAACATCCGCCTGCTCTTTCAGGGCTTCACGGCAGTCACGGATCATGTCTGTTTCGCGGATGTCGGCAAAAGAGGCATCATGGCCAATGGACCAGAAGCGGTGCGGCGTCGTCCAGTCATCGTCCTGTTCCTCCATCGCCTGCTGCGCTTTCGCGGGTACCAGTTCGCTGTGGTAGTCGAAACCCGGGTGCATATAATCGTAATCACGGTCGCCGAACTCGGGCGAGGTCATGCGCCATGGACCATGCCCGTTGTTCCACTTTTCTTGCTTGAAGTCAGTATCCTCAACGCCCCAATACACGGCGCGCTGGATGATGTAGTACACGTTGTAGCGCGGACGGCGACTGAGGCGCGAAGCCACGATGCGAGTGCCGTCGGGCCCTTCCCAGAAGAATTCCGACTGGGGAGCAACCCGCGTGTTGATGCCGCGATAAAAGGCCGCGAATTCAATGCCGAATCCTTTATAGATCTGCGGCATTTGGGAAATCTGCCCCCACGAAAAGGGCGAGTAGCCGGTCTTGCTGACATGGCCGAGTTCGCGGGCCATCCGGTGGCCCAGCTGCAGGTTGCGAATGATCGACTCGCCCCCCACGCAGTTTTCATCCGGCAGACAGAACCAAGGTCCTACAAACAGACGTCGCTCACGCACCATGCGGGCAAACAGCTCCCGGCGCTCGGGGCGGATTTCCAGATAGTCCTGAATGGGGACGGTCTGGGAGTCCAGATGGAAGGAGTGATATTCGGGGTCGCGTTGCAGAATATCAAAAAGCTGATCCAGAAAATACACTAGGCGGTGGCGCACCTTCTGCATGGAAAACCGCCACTCGCGATCCCAATGGGTGTTGGAAACGACGTGGCACTGGGGACGATCGGGTCGGGTTGGAGTATTCATATAGTTAGATTGGTTTATAAAATTCACATGGTTAATACGCGCTATACCAAGACATACATTAAAAAAAAAATCAACAAACAGTACACATAATTTGCGACGCAACGCCCCATAATCAATTTTTTTGCGCATTCGGGTTCGAGCGCAATTGACAAACACGGACAATGATTGCAACACTGTCGCTTTATTGGCTTTTTTAGGAATCTGATGACCACAACAATACCTTTGACTGAAAATATCATTCTCCCGGGCATTGGACCGGTCACGCCGGAATCCGGCATGTTGTTACTGGAATGCTGCAGCGATGGTCGGCATTACCCCGGAAAA
Source organism: Kiritimatiellales bacterium (assembly GCA_028692515.1). Taxonomy (GTDB): domain Bacteria; phylum Verrucomicrobiota; class Kiritimatiellia; order Kiritimatiellales; family Tichowtungiaceae; genus Tichowtungia. Next base: position 4,580 of record JAQUXG010000105.1, read on the forward strand.
AACGGCGTGTACAATGTCCTCGCCACAGGGGATCTCAAAGTTGAGTTCATCCTGTTTGAGGATCATGCAATAGCTTACATCAATTCCGCCATGGGCTACCCCGCTTATTATCCTGTGCCGGAAATTTGTCTGGATACTCCGGTCAAAGCTGTATTAATGGATCTCGACGGCACAACCGTTCACAGTGAACATTTCTGGATCTGGATTATCGAAAAAACAACCGCCAGCCTGCTGAACAACCCCGCGTTCGAGCTGGAAGACTCGGATGTCCCTTTTGTTTCCGGCCACTCGGTCTCCGAGCACCTGAAATACTGCTGCAGCAAGTATTGTCCGGATAAATCCGTGGAAGAAGCGCGGAAATGGTACTTTAAACATACGAACTTTGAGATGAACGAGATCATGGAAGGGCGCGGCAAAAAAAACGCGTTTACCCCATCCCCGGGAATTAAAGATTTCCTCTACAGCCTGAAGGATCTCAACGTAAAGATCGGGCTGGTGACATCCGGCCTCTACGAAAAAGCCTGGCCGGAAATCCTTGATGCGTTTAAAACCCTCGGCATGGGCGATCCAAAAGAGTTTTATGATGCCATTATCACCGCAGGGCACGCCATCCGCCATGGCGAACCGGGAACCCTCGGAGAACTGTCTCCCAAGCCGCACCCATGGCTCTATGCGGAAACCGCACGAGTCGGCTTAGGAATCCCGGCCGAAGAGCGCCATCAGGTCGTCGGGATCGAAGATAGCGGCGCAGGCATCGTATCGATCGCTCTGGCCGGGTTTGCCCCGATCGGTATCGCGGGCGGAAATATTATTGAATGCGGAACGGTTCCGCTGTGCCACAGTTTTGCCAACACCTTTGAGGACATCCTGCAAATCTTATAACCTGAACCGAGGAGACCCCATGACAAGCCAAGATCCAAAAAATAAACGGCGCTCATCAATCTTGTTGAAAATCCCGCAAGAGGATCGGATTCCGCTCGGTCAGAAAGTCGCATTCGCTCTTGGACAAAATACCGAATGGCTTTGCAACACGCTGGTAACCAGCACTCTGTGGATGCCCTTCTTTAATATCGGCCTGGGGATCAGTCCGATGGTGCTGGGTATCATCCTCATGATTATGCGCGCCTGGGATGCGATTTCGGATCCGCTGGTGGGGAACCTTTCTGACAACGTTCGCACCCCCTGGGGACGGCGGCGTCCGTTAATCTTTATCGCCGCTATCACGACGGCGGCGATTTATCCTTTTATATGGAACTTCCCGGCAAGCGTTATCGACGGAACCTCCTGGATGGTTCACGTGGCCAATCATGTTCCCTTCCTGAGCGAGAGCCTCAGCAATCAGAGCAAAGCTTCGTTTGTTTATCTGACGATCATCGGCCTGATTTACTTCACCAGCTTCACTTGCTGGTCCATGCCTTATTATGGTTTGCAGCTTGAACTCACACCCAATTACGATGAACGGACCCGATTGTCCGTCGTGATGAGTTTTGTCGGCCAAATCACCGCCTTCTTTACCGGATGGGCTTTTGTTTCCATCGTATTTATCGGAACGGTGGCCAAAGGCGATTTATCATCCCTTGCGAATAAGCCGGGATGGCTTCAAGCTGCGACTCGGTCCATACAGCCGTGGTTGACCAGCATGGCAGGAGCTAACGTTGATCAAAAACCCATTGTGGTGGGCATGAAAATTCTCTGCTGGTTCTTTG
>JAQUXG010000106.1 GCA_028692515.1 Kiritimatiellales bacterium
AATTTTCGGCGAGATAATTTTGTTTAATTAGTTTTTAAGCAACGGGTTAAAAAAGATAATCGTTTTGACTTTTTTTCCAATGGATGGAAAAAACAGCCGGTTTGCCCTTTACAGGTTTCCCCCCTCTGCGAGACCCTTAGCGCTTTTCGTGTGCTGTCTCGGGGGAGTTTTCAGGGCACAAAGGGGGAAACCATATGAAACGAAAAATTTTTATCTTTGCCATGCTGTTCAGCGTCGCCGCACTCCGTGTGCAGGCGGATGGTTTTCTGGACAGCTCGGATCGTGAGATTGTTGCCACCTGTCTCGTATTAGAAGCAGGCGGCGAAGGGCCGGAGGGCATGCAGGCCGTTCTGAATGTAATTTTAAACCGCGCTCACGGCAATTTGTACCGCATGGTTCCGGAAACCCTGAAGCACGGAGCCTTCTCCTGCATGGCGAGTGCCTGGCGTACAGACGACTGTTCTTCGCTCATCAACCGCGCCACGAGCCAGTCCGGGGCCTATGATCAGGCAATGCAGCTGATTACTCTTATGGAAGAAGGGTTTCTGGCAGATAACACCCACGGCGCCACGCACTATCACGCAGACTATATCCACCCCTACTGGGCTGACAGCCTGCGCTTCCTGACCCAAATCGGTCATCACATCTTTTACGTCGAACGCGGACGCGAAGTGGCTTCGCTTTAGGAGGGGTTTCCCAGCACAACGGCCACGCGCAGGCGGCGGCTTCCGTAGACGCTCATTTTAGCAAAATCGGCCCGGGCAATCGGAATATCCCGGCAGTCCAGTTCGCCTTGATCATCCTCGGCATCCGAATCATGCACATAGAGACATTGATCATCAATGGCAGTCACCGTAACCCAGTGCGGCGTTTTGTCGCCGTTCATCCGGTAGGTGCTCACCAAAACCAGAACTGCCAGCCCCTGTTTCAGCCAGGTTTCGATTAGCCGGACGGTGACATCTTCATAGTGAACCGGAATTCCCGCGTCAGCCGCTTTGCGCCGAAACTGATCTTCAACCACCGCCATGATTTCCTTCTTATGCGCGGTACGGACTCCTTCGACAAAAAGGACATCGCGGCGGTTCATAAAAACCTCCACATGAAATCCGCGTCGATGCGCCTCTAAAGCCAGTCCAAGCGGATGAGATCCGCCGTGGCCGGACGTCATAAAAATCGTGGTCGCCCCTCGCCAGATATCGAGTTCCATATCCTGCGTCAGCTTGAGGGTGCGATCGAGACCGGCCATCGCCATCATCATCGCCGCCGCGCCGCAGGTAAACTGGGTGGTCTGCCGATACCACGGAACCGGCGTATTCGCAAATCCGGCCGCCGGGAAACGGATACGTTTTTGCATCCGGAGCGCATCGTTGTGGTTTTCGTAATAATCGTGATAGAGGCCGAAAATCCGGTAGCCGGACGATTCATACAGTGCAATGGCCGGATGGTTGATTCGGTTAACTTCCAGCCGCATGGCCAGCCGCCCTTTTGCGGCGGCCAGCTCCTCCAAATGCACCAGTAGCGCGCGCCCGATTCCTTTGCGCCGTATATCCGTACGTACCGCGATGGAATAAAGACGCGCCAGCCGGGTGCCGTTATAAAGAATAACCAAACCGTACCCCAGAAGCTCAGATTCGCGCTCAGCAACCACAAACAACCGGCGGGTGGTTTTGAACCAGTGCAAAAAACTGCGACGACTCAGACGGTCGGTCTCAAAGCAGGTTTCCTCCAGCGTCAGCAACTGAGGCAGGTCGGATTCGCGCGCCGGACGAAGGGTGCAGTTTTCCATGGGCAGTATCCTTTTTTGTTCGTTTTGATTTTCATGCCGGATGCCGCCGGTTGCAAGCCGCGAAAATGCCTTACCCTTATAATTTGAATCCGATCTAAACAAAGCCGTGCCGCATACAACGATTGAGACTGAAAAAAATGTCCGGTATATTGTCGCGTCTTTTTTTTACCCGACAAAGGAGCCTGATTATGGCGAGCAATGTTCTGACGATTACAATTGGTGCAATTTTGGTTAACAATTTTGTGCTTTCGAAGTTCCTCGGCATCTGCCCTTTCCTGGGTGTATCCAAGAAGCTGAGCACCGCCCTCGGCATGTCCGGCGCGGTGATCTTTGTAATGACGCTGGCCTCACTGGTCACCTCGCTCATCTACAAATATATCCTCTCGCAGACCTTCGTCGTTAACGGCACAACGATCAACCTGACCTTCCTCACCATTCTGGTCTTCATCGTCGTCATCGCCGCGCTGGTTCAGCTGGTCGAAATCATCCTTCAGAAATTCAGCCCGCCGCTTTATCAGGCGCTCGGCATCTTCCTGCCGCTCATCACCACCAACTGCGCGGTGCTCGGCGCGGCGGCGCTCAACGTGCAAGCCGGACGCGGCGTCATCGAATCCACCGTTTTCGGCACCTGTTCCGCCATCGGCTTCGCGCTGGCGCTGGTACTCTTCTCCAGCCTGCGCGAAAAACTCGACCTCGCCAAAGTCCCCGCCCCGCTGCAAGGCACGGCGATCGGACTGATCACCGCCGGAATTCTGGCGATGGTCTTTATGGGATTTTCCGGACTTGTCTAATCCAAGGGTGAATCAACAATGACAATTATTCTCACATCCATTCTCTTCGCCGCCGGACTCGGCGTACTGCTCGCGGTAATCATTGGCGCGGCCGCCAAAGCCTTCGCCGTCGAAAGCGACCCGCGCATCGAGACGGTCACCGATATGCTGCCCGGCGCAAACTGCGGCGGATGCGGCTATGCCGGATGCGCCGACTTCGCCAAAGCCATCGTTGAAGGCCGCGCCGATCCGTCGCTCTGCCCCGTCGCTCCGCCCGAAAGCGCCGGACGCATTGCCGAATATCTCGGCATCACCACGCAGGAAAAAGAAAAAGTCATTGCCGTCGTCCGGTGTGCTGGCGACTGCGCCGCCACCGTCCGCTCGCCTTATAACGGAGTCGGCGACTGCCGCTCCGCCGCGCTCGTCGCAGGTGGAGGCAAAGGGTGCGACTACGGGTGCATCGGCTTCGCCAGTTGCGCGCGCGCCTGCCCGTTCGATGCCATTGAAATGCGCGACGGCTTAGCGGTGGTTCATCCAGAACTCTGTGTCGGTTGCGGAAAATGCGTCGAAACCTGCCCGAAAAATCTAATCATCCTCGCCCCTGCCGCCGTCGATGTGCACGTCTATTGCAACTCACCCGAAAAAGGCGCGCTCAAACGCAAAGTCTGCAAAACCGCCTGTATCGCCTGCCGCAAATGCGTCAAAGCCGCCGACAGCGAAGAGCAAATGACCATCAAAGGATTTCTGGTCGAAACCAACTACAGCAGCCCGCCCCTGCCCGATTTAGTAGAAAAAGCCGCCTGCCCGACCACGGCCCTGCGCCTGGCCACAAAACACGCCGCCGGTGCATACGAAGGAGTTTCCAAATGAGCGATAAACCCCGCAAGTTTAAAGGCGGCGTTCACCCGAACGACAGTAAAGCCCTCTCCGCATCCAAAGCAGTCGTGAATGCGCCGTTGCTCGATAAATACACCGTCATCATCAACCAGCACATCGGCGCACCACTCGAAGTCGTCGTCAAAAAAGGCGACGTCGTCAAAAAAGGACAACTGCTCGCCAAAGCCACCGGCTTTGTTTCCGTTCCGTTGCATTCGCCGACCAGCGGCACCGTCACTGCGCTCGAAAAATGTCCCGGCCCCGCCTGCGTCAGCGTTCCTTCGATTGAAATCACCGCCGACGGCAACGACGAATGGGGCTCGCCGTTTGAACCGATCGCCGACTGGCAGAACGCCGAACCGGCCGCGCTCAAGCAGCGCGTCTCCGATGCCGGTATCGTCGGGATGGGCGGCGCGGGCTTTCCGTCGCACGTCAAACTTTCGCCGACCAAACCGGTCGACACATTGATCCTGAACGGTGCGGAATGTGAACCTTATCTCACGGCCGACCATCGCCTCATGCTTGAACAGGCCGAAGATGTCGTACTCGGCGCGGCGATCCTCGCCCGTATTCTCGGACTCAAAACCGCCGTCATTGGCGTTGAAAACAACAAGCCCGATGCCATTGAAGCGCTCAACAAAGTCGCTGCAAAATACAGCGTCAAGGTACAGGGTCTGCGCGTTAACTATCCGCAGGGTGCTGAAAAGCAACTCATCTACGCGCTGACCGGACGTGAAGTGCCGATCGGCGGACTGCCGATGGATGTCGGATGCGTCGTACAGAACGTCGCCTCCGCCATCGCCGTTTATGAAGCCGTCGTCAAAGGACACCCGTCGATTGAGCGGATCACCACGGTCACCGGCGAACCGCTCGTCAACCCCGGCAACTGGCGCTTCCGCATCGGTACACCGATTTCCAAAGCGCTCGAACTGGCTGGCGGCATAAATGTCCAGCCCGCCAAACTGCTGCTCGGCGGCCCGATGATGGGCATGGCGCAGAACTCGCTCGACGTCACCGTTATGAAAAACACCTCGGGCATTCTGCTTATTCCGGTCGAAACGGTTTCGCAGTACACCTCCGAGCCCTGCATCCGGTGCGGCAAATGCGTAACCGCCTGCCCGATGGATATTCTGCCGGCCACCATCAGTCAGGCGGTTGAAAACGGACGCTTTGATTGGGCCGAACAACTCAACGTACTCGCCTGTATTGAATGCGGCTCGTGCAGCTATCTCTGCCCGTCACGCAGGCCGCTCAACCAGCACTTCAAACGCGCCAAAGCCGAAATCATGGCCGCCCGGCGGAAGCAGCAGAAAAAATAGAGAAACATTATGACCGAAGTAGAAACTCCCGCAATTCAACTGCCCGATGCGACAAAGCTCGTCATCAGCAACTCGCCGCACATTCGCGGCGGTGAAACGATCTCTAACATCATGGTGCACGTGCTCGTCGCGCTGGCTCCGGCCGTTGCCGCCGCCGTCTGGTTTTTCGGACTGCACGCCGTGCGCGTCATGGCGCTCTGTACCATTGGCAGCATGCTCATCGAAGAAATCTGGAACAAATGTGCCAAACGTCCTTCCAGCTGGAAAGACGGTAGCGCGGCTCTCACCGGACTGCTTCTCGCCATGAATCTTTCCGCGGGTGCGCCGTGGTGGATCTGCATCCTCGGTTCTATCATCGCCATCTGCCTCGGCAAACAGCTTTTCGGCGGACTTGGCTACAATCCATTCAACCCGGCGCTCGTCGCGCGCGTTGCATTGCTTATCGGTTTTCCGTCGCTAATGACCTCGTGGGTCACCCCGCAGGCCGGTAAATGGTTGGCCTGCGATGCACTCACCGGTGCCACGCCGCTCGGCGCATCCGGTGCGGCCGTTGCCTCGCTGAACGATCTGCTCATCGGTAACGTCGGCGGCTGTCTTGGTGAAACCTCCGCCATCGCCCTGCTCATCGGCGGCATTTACCTGCTGATCCATAAGCTCATCAAATGGCAGGTTCCCGCCGCCTTTATCGGAACCGTTGCGATCATCACCGGTATCACGCACCATTTTTGTCCGGAAATGACCCCGCCCGCACTTTACCACGTCCTCGCCGGCGGACTCATGATCGGTGCCTTCTTTATGGCGACCGACATAGTTACCTCGCCGATGACCGCCAACGGCGCGCTCATCTTCGGATTTGGCTGTGGAATCATCACCAGTGTCATCCGCATCTGGGGCGGCTATCCCGAAGGTGTCAGCTTCTCTATCCTCTTTATGAATGCACTCACACCGCTCATCGACCGCTACACGATAGGAAAACCTTTCGGCTATATCCGCATTAAGAAGGAGGCCGCTCAATGAGTAACGGAACCGTCAAAATTACTCCACTCGTTATAAGCATGGGTATTATTTCCTGTGTCGCTGCCGCGCTGCTGGCATGGGTCTTCCTCATCACGGAAGCGCCGATTAAAGCCGCGATGAAACAGAAAACCAACGCCGCGCTCCAGCAGGTTTTTCCCGCGTTTGACAACCAGCCGGCCGACGAAGCCGTTACACTCGGTGACGTTAAATTCTACGTCGCACGCAAAGACGGCGTCATTACCGGCTTCGCCGGAGAAACCGTTTCCAACAAGGGCTACGGCGGTGAAATCACCGTGCTGGCCGGACTCAAACTCGACGGAACCGTCGGAACCGTCCTCGTTACCAAGCAGACCGAAACCCCCGGACTGGGTACGGTTGTCTGCGGACGCACCCGCGAAAAAACGCTTTCCGGTCTGATCAAAGGAGTAAAAGAAACCGGCC
>JAQUXG010000107.1 GCA_028692515.1 Kiritimatiellales bacterium
CCTCCCGATGACCCGCCGATCACGACAACATCCGTATCGTAGGCAACCGGAATTTCCCGGGCAGAATCGGTCATCGACGGCTCATCGGCCATTGAAGAGCCGGTTGCCATAAAAATGGTCAATAGCAAAGGGATAAACGGTGTGTATCGCATAAAATTCTCCGGAAAATTAGATGCCAGTTTATATCGATTTTCAATGATGCACAATCAGAGTCAGCGAAACGTGTGTAATTTCATCGAGACACAATACGAAAAATCAATCCAGTTCAGCCTATTTTAGGCGAAAAACAGAACGTTTGTCGTTCGTTTTTATGCTGGGATGCACTCGATCCGCGGATTGCCTGAATCGCATCCGCCGCATTCCGAGAGCATTTATGATCGCTCGAAAGCCTTCGGCGGGCTGAAGATAATATGACTCAGCATGGCGCGGCGCAACGAGGCCTTATCCGCCGGATTGATGATTTTTCCAAGCATTGGAATATTTTTCCCTGTTTTTTCCCAGGGTTGGAAACGCAGCGTCATCGCAGGAAGTTTCATGGACGGAAGCGTGTTGCGGAACGCTTTCATTGTCGGGCGGACGACGATTTTAGGGAGTTCAGCCAAGGCGGGCGGCATATCGGTCTGCCCCATTACCTCGCGGCGCAGCGGCTCAATATTCGGCATGGTTTCGGTCGCGGCCAGGTTTGCTTCCTGTTCTTCTTCGTATTCCGGTTCGTTGTTATATTCCGGCTGCGGAATTTCGAAGGGTTGTACACCTGCCATTTTACGCATCAGCTCGGCAAACGGATCGCCCGGCGTTGCGCCGGGCTCCGCATCGGGCGCAACCGGACGCGACGCCTGCTGCTTCTTGGCTGCGGCGCCGGCAATCTGGGCGACAACCCAGAAGATGCCGACGACCAGCCAGATAAATCCCGGCGCAGAGGCTGTGAAGACGGGAGTCATACCTTATTTCTTTTCGCCGGCTTCTTCATTGCCCGAAAGCGACTCGCGCATCGAGGTGTCGGCCATGACGTTCTGCATGCGGTAGAAATCCATCACACCGAGGTTGCCGTCTTTGAAGGCCTGTGCGATAGCGAGTGGAACCTGCGCCTGGGCTTCGATCACCTTAGCCTGCATTTCCTGAACGCGGGCGCGCATTTCCTGTTCGGTGGCGATGGCCATAGCGCGGCGGCCTTCGGCTTCGGCCTGGCGCATTTTTTTGTCGGCTTCGGCACGTTCGGTTTCGAGCTGTGCGCCGACGTTGGCGGTATTGGCGGTTCCGGCGACGCTGACGTCGGCGATATCGATCGAGACGATTTCGAACGCGGTCTGCGCGTCGAGTCCGCTATCGAGCACCTTGCGGCTGATATTGTCGGGATTTTCGAGGACGTTTTTATAGGAGGCCATCGAGCCGACGGCGCTGACGATGCCTTGTCCGACGCGGGCGATGATGGTTTCTTCGGTGGCTCCGCCGACGAGCTGGTTGAGGTTGGTGCGCACGGTGACACGCGCTTTGATCAGCAGGCGGATTCCGTCTTTGGCGACGGCGTCAAGGAAGGTGGTGCCTTGTTTCGGATTCGGGCAGTCGATGACCTTCGGATTGACGCTGGTGGCGACGGCGTCGAGAATGTCGCGGCCGGCGAGGTCAATGGCGGCGGCCTGCTGGAAGCCGAGTTCAATGTTGGCCTTGTCGGCCGCGATCAGCGCCTGTACGACATTCATGACGTTACCGCGGGCGAGGTAATGGGCTTCGAGCAGGTCGCTGTTGATATCGATCCCGGCTTTGATGGCCTGAATTCGTGCGCGGGCAATTAATGCAACCGGCACTTTACGCAGGAGTTTCATCCCAATCAGATTATACAGTTTGATAGGAGCTCCCGAGCCCCAGGCCTGTACCCAGACTGCGATTACAGAGAGAATAATGGCCGCAAAGACGAATACGACGACCAGTAAGAAAAGACCCAGTATTGTTGTGATATGCATAACTTAACCTTCCGTTGTTGTTTTGATATCCGCAGGTGTCTGAATGATCAGCACCGGTTTTTTAAAAAGCGCCAGAAGCAGTGCGCCGAGTCCGCTGATCGCAATCAGAATATTGACGACCATTGAGATGGAGGTGAAAGCGGTCAGCGTGTAGATGATCAGCAGGCCGGCGGCCAGTGTGCCCGCCTTGTTGCGTTTCGTGATTTCTTTGCGGCGCAAAACCAGCGCGCCCAGCCAGAAGCCGACAATGATTTTGCTGAGGTAGAGCAGAATGGCATAGAAGAGAAACAGGAGCAGACTTAATGGAACTCCGACAAATGTGAAGAGCAGTAGGAAGGCGCTGATCGGGATGAGGAACAATGCGGCGAAGCCGGTCAGCATGCAGGGCACACGAGTTGTTTTTAAAAGTTGTACTGCGCCCAGCGTGCAGTGCGGAAACATGGAGCAGAACACCACGCCCGTTAACAGGGCGGCAAGGGCGAAGCCGAAGTGCGAGGGCAGGTCGGGGTTAATTGCCGGTATTGGCGGTAAAAAGGTTCTGGTCAGTTTTCCGTTGAGCGTGACGGAGGGGGAGAGCACGAGTTCTTTCGGGGAAATATAACTCAAGTCTCCGCCGATCACCGTGCCGGGTAGAAGTACGATCTCCTGTGCGGTGATCGAAACATTGCCGGCAATCTTTCCGCCGAGGGTTGCTTGTTGAGCGATAATTCGCACGTTGCCGCCGATGGAGCCTTCACTGATTACATTACCGCCGGAACAGAATACGTTTTTTGCAATGGTTGCTTCAGGTGCGATTTTAACCGTAGTTTTTGCAAGTGTATAGCCCAGTGCAGTTAACGAGCCGTCCAGCGTACCGGAAATCTGGGTGGTGCGTCCGGCGAGACGGACGTTATTATTGAAACGGCCCGCCGCGATCACCTGATCGCCGCCTGCCGCCCAGACGGCCCCGTTAAAACCGCCGCGCAGGTCAAGGGTTGTGCCCGCTACAAACAGATCATCGAGCGCCTCGCCGCTGATCGTGATGGTCTGCGCAGAAATCCACATTTCATCGCGCAGGGTTTCCGCCTCGTCGCTGATAAATGTATCTTTTTGCACGAACTCAATCGCCTGAACATTCAGTCCGGCCAGTAGCAATCCGGCGATTAATCCTAATTTCAAATTTCCAGTTTCAAATTTCAAGTTTCGTCTCTTTCACATAAATCCGATTACCTGCCACCTTAATGACCTCGATGGCGGTGTTCTGTTCAATCCATGTTCCGTCGGTGGCGATCACGTCTGCGCGCTTTCCTTCGATCATGGCTTTGCCAGCGGGGCGCAGGGTGCTCAGCGCGGTGCCCTTCATGCCGGGCTTCCATAATGAATCGTCCTGATCTTTTTTACTGATATTCTGCGTTAGCGAAAGCATTTTTCCGACAGGGCTTTTCGGAAAATATTTCATCCAGACGAATGCGGCGATGGCGGTCAGCGTGAGAATCAGCAACAGACTCAGCCAGCCGAACCACTCGGGAAAATCGGATGAGGTAAACCCAATGACCGCCGCGCCAGCCAGCGCCAGTGCGCCTAGCGCACCGACCACGCCGCCGGGGATGAATATTTCCACGCCGACCAAAAACAGCCCGCAGGCCAAAAGAGTGATATACAAGCTCATGCGGGTCATTCTACCCGTCCGCCGTCCCGATGGAACACAAAACTTCCAAACATTGGGAAAACCACAGCGTGGTTTTCCAAGGTTTGGAAAAAACAAGAGATACCCTCTGATTTTCTTTCCGTGCGCTTGTAACGGCCGAAGTTTTGCTCTAGAAAAAGCGGCACATCTTACAGACTGAACCCGGAGCGGAAGACGATGACCGATTTTCTTGTTTTTGAAGGGGTTTCTAAAAGTTACGGCGACATCCGTGCGGTCGATTCAGTTTCTTTTTCGATTAACAAAGGTGAAATTTTTTCCCTGCTCGGCCCGTCGGGTTGCGGCAAGACCACGTTACTGCGTTGTTGCGCCGGGTTTGAAGATCCCGATGCGGGCCGTATTATTCTCGATGGCCGCGATATTACCGGCCTGCCGCCGCATGAGCGGAAGGTGAATACGGTGTTTCAGAATTACGCGCTGTTCCCCCATTTGACGATTCGCGACAACATTGCCTTCGGCCCGCGCATGGCGCGCTGGACGAAGGGCGAAATCGATAAAGAGGTCGCCCGTATGCTGGAGCTGATTCAGATGGAGGATTACGCCGACCGCAAGGTGACCGAGATCAGCGGCGGACAGAAACAACGCGTGGCGATTGCCCGCGCGCTGATCAATCGTCCGCAGGTTCTTCTTCTGGATGAGCCGCTGGCGGCGCTCGATCTGAAGCTTCGTCAGAGGATGCTGGTGGAGCTCGACGCGATTCACGACGAGGTCGGCATTACGTTCGTTTATGTAACGCACGACCAGAGCGAGGCGATGGGGATCAGTGACCGCATTGCGGCGATGAACCGCGGGCATATTGAGCAGATCGGCAAGCCCGCCGAGATTTATGAGGCGCCGCGCAGCAGTTTCGTGGCGGCCTTTATCGGCGATACCAACTTTTTTGATGGATCGGTGACTGATGTGATGGACGGGCCGTACTGTCGATTGAAGATTGAAGGGTTTCCCGATGTGCTGGCGTGGAATGACAAAGGTGTGCAGACCGGTAACGCGGTGCACCTGAGTTTGCGTCCGGAAAAGTTTAATATTTCCCGTGAACAGCCTGACGTGTTGCCGAACCGCAATGTGGTTCAGGGCGTTGTTGAAGATATTATTTATCTCGGCTCGCATACCAAATACTGGGTGCGCGTCGAAGATTACCGGCTCGGAGTTCATCAGCAGCACAGCCGTTATCTGCTTGATACCCGGCCGATCACCTGGGGCGAAAAGGTTTATCTTTCATGGTTCGCCGATGACTCCTGCATGCTGGAGCGCTACAAGGCCGAAGACGAAAATCTGCTGGTTCTGCCGGATACGGAAGAAACGGAGCCGGTTGAGGCATGAAGCGGGCCGCCCAGAAAAAACTGCATGAGACGCTGATCAGCGGCCCGTCGTTTATCTGGCTGCTGATTTTTTTTATCATCCCGACGATGATTGTTTTCGCGATTGCGTTTAAGCCCGCCACACCGTTCGGCGGCATTGGTGACGGATGGACACTGCATACGCTGATGGATCTGCGCAATCCGAACTATCCGGCGATTATCGGACGTACAATCTGGTTGAGCGTGGTTTCCACCGCGATCTGTCTGCTGCTGGCGGTGCCGTGCGGCTATTGCATTGCCCGCGCACCAAAACGAAGCCGCGAAGTGCTCCTGTTGCTGGTGATTATTCCGTTCTGGACCAACTTTTTGATCCGCATTTTTGCCTGGAAGGTTCTGTTGCATCCGGAAGGGATGCTGAAGCAGGCGCTGGTTTTTCTGCATCTCTGTTCGCCGGACGCCACGCTACTTTATAATCCGGTCACGGTTCTGCTGGTGATCATTTACACCTATCTGCCGTTTGCCATTCTGCCGGTTTACGCCGCCGCCGAAAAATTTGACTATTCACTGATTGAGGCAGCGCGCGATCTTGGGGCCTCGCAACTACGGGCTTTTACGCGCATTTTTCTGCCGGGGATCAGTCGCGGCGTCTGGACGGCGGTGCTGATGGTGTTCATTCCGGCGCTCGGATCGTATGTCATTCCCGATATCGTCGGCGGGCCGGGCAGCGAAATGATCGGTAACAAGATTGCGCAGCGTACGTTTGTGGATCGTAATCTGCCGCATGCCAGCGCGCTGGCGGCGCTGCTGACGCTGGCGGTGATGGTGCCGCTGATGATTACGCTGGTTCATCATTACCGGCAGGCACCGGTTGCGCATAAAAAAGGGAAGGGGGCTGCACAATGAAACGCAGTCGCGTCCCGTTCTTCACCACGATCGCGGTGCTGATCTTTTTTTATCTGCCTCTGGTTATTCTGTCGGTGAACTCTTTCAACGATTCGCGTTACGGCGGTCCGTGGAACGGGTTTACGTTTCGCTGGTACGTCCGGCTGTTTCACGACCAGCAGATCTGGAACGCGCTGAAAAACACGCTGATTATCGCCTCTTCGGCCACGCTGGTTTCCATGGTGGTCGGCACGATGGCCGCCTTTGCGCTGAACCGTTACCGCTCGCGCCTCCAACTGGTGCACTATGGCATGATCTACTCGCCTCTGATCGTACCCGATATTCTGATGGGAATGAGTCTGC
>JAQUXG010000108.1 GCA_028692515.1 Kiritimatiellales bacterium
ACCGCCACCAGTACGGATGGACAAATGAACCCGCCCTTGTTGCCCGAACGCCTTTTTTCGGTGTGGGCGAAAGATCCAACGGCCGATTGCCGCACGATCTTTAATGCAGCGACCAGACAAATGGAAGCCGACTATACGGCCCAGCAAATTGCAGTGGCGGAAATTCCCCAGCTGTTTGATGGAACGGCGATCCGCGTTTATCCATTTGAAGAAAACACCGAATCCATGGCGAGCTGGTCGCTGAAAGAAGGGGGCCTCGCGGGCCCGGGAAGCGATCCCTTTTCGCCCGAGGCAACGGCCTCATCACAGCTCGAGCCCAACCCTTCATCCCTGGGAACGCTCGATTTTTCAGAGTTTGATCAACTGCTTCTCCAAGACGAACAGGCGAACATGCAGGCGGCGACTCCGGAGACGTTGCAGAGAATCGAAGAAGCCCGGAAACAGGCTCCGGCATATGCGGGGTTCCCTGCCTTTTTTATTCAACTTGATCACCGTTTTACCGTGAACACGGACGGAGCCTCTGCGCTGGAAGAGAGATCGAAAATCTACCTGTTAAATAATGTGGCGGCGGAAGATTACGGCACGATTGTTCTCAAAGACGATCCTCCGAATCAAATCCTCGATATCCAAACCGCGCGGATTATCTATCCCGACGGAAAATTTCTTGATCTCGAAACCAAAACATCCCGTACCAAAAATCAAGACAGCCGCTACCACCAGATCAGGGTTCCCGGGGCTCGGCAAGGGTGTCTGATCGAACTGGCTTCAACCCTCAATCAGCCGCCTCGCTCGACACTATCGATCATTAATCACGAGTTGCCATTGCAGCAATCGATTCCCATATCATCCGCGCGGATCACGCTGGAATCCCCCCGAACCCTGAACGTCTTTCACAAGCTATACGGCCAAAGCGCCTCGCCCGAGGAATTCACCGGGGAGTATAGCCAGAAAACGGTTTTCGATCTGGGCGCGATCCCGGCACTGGAACCGCTGCCTTACGATCCACCATTAAACGATTTTTCGATACGGATGACCCTTTCCTCGCTCGCCTCGTGGGAGGCCTTCCGGGAGTGGGCGGATCGGCTGATGCGAGGTAGCGATGTTTTGAATAAAGAGACTGAAGATCTGGCCGCCACGTTAACCCGCTTCGCGAAAACCGACACCGAAAAGGTGAAAGCGCTCTACGAATTTCTCTGTGAGCTGCACTACGAAACCACGCCCGTGGGAGCTCGCGCTTTTCGTCCACGCCTGCCGGAAGAGGTCTGTTCGTCCCGTTACGGCGACTGCAAAGACAAGGCCAACGCGCTGGTGTCCATGGCCCGCTCGGCCGGCGTTACCGGATATATGGCGCTCGTTAATCGTTCGTCGACCACGGACGAAACATTTCCGAGCTGGCAGTTCAATCATGCGGTGGCCTACTTCCCCTCCCTGTCTGAATTCCCCGGCGGGCTCTGGTGCGACGCGACAGATGGCTCGACCCCGTTCGCCTCATTGCCGCCCGGAGATATTGGCCGGAACGCGCTCGTTCTAAAAAAGGATGAAGCTGTTTTTATGCCCATTCAACTGGCGAATCTCTCCATAAACTCGCTCGAACAGGACTGGGTCATGGCCCTTGATTCATCGGGCGCGGTAAAAGGAACGATCGAGTTCACCGCACATGGGTTATCGGACTATTGTCTGCGTCAAAAACTAAAACGATCCTCCCCCCTTCAAGCGCAGTATGTTGTTCAGCATCTGATTAGCCAGCAAACGACCGGCCTTTCCATCGAAGAGGTGAGCATTTCCGATCTGACGAATTTATCCACCCCGTTGCATATCACAGCACACTGCACCGGATCCAGCTGGGCGTTGATCCAGGCCAGCTTGAACGCGCCATACGATATCTGGCCTGCCATTTCCCTTCCGCGCCGCGAGCGCGACGTGGTTCTCAACGACGGTCAACCCTTGACGATAACTCAGCACATTCAAGTCAACGGCGATGGCGCTTCTCCTTCCGCAATGAAATGGAAAAAGAAAACCGAGTCCGCATTGACGGAAGTGGCGTACGCCTCGACCCCCAAAGGCTGGGAGCGCCGTACAAAAATCGAACTGATTGATTCTCACATATCGCCGGAGGCCTACCCGGAATTTCAGACCCAGATTGCCGAATGGAACCTTGCGATGAAGCATCACCTTAACCACTAAAAAAAGGCACGGAATGAACCCGCAACCAGCAAAACCCATTGTAGATATCCTGAATACCTTTCCCGCAGTGTGGGAACGCCTGAATCGCGAGCTCGACAAGCGAATCGTTGGACAGGATCAATTGATTAAAGAGCTGTTAATCGCCATATTCTCTCGTGGCCATTGTCTGCTGATCGGCGTTCCCGGACTGGCGAAAACCCTGCTGGTACAAACCTTTGGCGAGATCGCCGCGCTGAATTTCAAACGGATCCAATTCACCCCTGATATGATGCCATCGGATATCACGGGCAATGAGATTCTTGAGGACAACCACGTCACAGGCCTCCGGGAATACAAATTCATCAAGGGCCCGGTTTTTGCACAATTGGTCCTGGCGGATGAAATCAACCGCACGCCGCCCAAAACACAAGCGGCATTGCTCGAAGCCATGCAGGAACACAGCGTAACGGTTGCCGGGGAACAATATGCTCTCGAAGAACCGTTTTTTGTCCTCGCAACGCAAAACCCGATTGAGCAGGAAGGCACGTATCCTCTGCCGGAAGCACAGCTTGACCGTTTCATGTTCTGTCTGAACGTGGACTATCCAGCCTTTAAAGAAGAAGTCCAAATCCTCCTCTCCACGACACAGGATCACCGGGAGCCCTTAACCCGTGTGATTACACCCGAAGAGATCATCCGCATTCAGTCCGCTATTCGCGAGGTACCAGTTCCGACCTCCGTGGCAGAATATGCCGTATCGCTGACTCAAATGACCCGGCCCTCCTCGAGCACCGCGCCGGAGATTACCCGAAAATATCTGCGCTGGGGCGCCGGGCCGCGAGCCTCGCAGTACCTCGCGCTGGCCGGGAAGGTTTTCGCCGTGTTAGATGGCCGCTACAACGTGTCCGTTGAGGACATCCAGAAGGCCGCCCATGCGGTTCTTCGTCATCGCATCATCCTCAACTATCAGGCTCAGGCCGACCGGGAAACGCCCGAAACCATTATTACGGCTCTCCTTCAGCAACTGCCGACGTAGCCTCAGGCCCAGGATATGCAAACCGTTCACTCTTCAGAATTTCTAGACTCCCGCTTGCTCAGCCAACTGCCGACCCTCGAACTGCGGGCCCGGTATCTGGTCGACGGCTTTTTGTCCGGACTGCATCAAAGCCCGTATCAGGGAAGTAGCGTCGAATTTCGAGAATACCGCGACTATCAGCCCGGCGACGAACTCAAGCGGATCGATTGGAAAGCCTATGCGCGAACCGACCGCCTGCATGTCCGGCTGATGGAAGACGAAACCAATGTCACCGTCTATCTCCTGGTTGATCAAAGCGGCTCCATGAGCTATCGGGGAACAACCGCATTGATGACAAAATGGGCGTATACCCAATCATTGGCGGCAGCCTTTCTCCTGTTCCTGCACCAGCAACACGATGCGGTTTCTCTGGGCTTCGCGGGAGAGGGCTTGGCCGATTTCTCCCCGGGATCATCCAAACCGTCTCAGTTGCACCGGATGATGATCGATCTCCACCGCAACGCGAACCACACGGAATCCCGGCTCGCCAAATCCCTGTTCGAACTCGCGGCTCAAGTTAGAAAACGTTCCATTGTCGTGGTTTTTTCCGACTTCTACGAAGAGGTCGCCGCCCTGAAATCGGCCGTGGCAAACCTGCGCCACTTCAACTGCGAAGTACTCTTCTGTCAGGTGCTCGATCCCGGAGAGCTCAATCTTGAACTGAACGACACAGTGCTTCTTCAAGATATGGAAACGCAGGAGGAGCTCATGTTAAGCCCCGACTTGATCCGTAAAGAATATGCCACCCGGTTCCACCGGCACTGCAAGGACTTGTCCCATATGGTACGCCAGCTGGGCGGCGACTATCTCCTGCTCAATACCAGTATATTGCCGATGGCCGCCTTGAGCGCCTACCTGCACCAACGTAAGGTGAAGAAATAATGGAACTGGCTTTCGCAGGGTTTTTAGCAGGATTGGCCGCGCTGGCGGTTCCAATCCTCCTGCATCTGCTCAAAAAAAATCCGACGCAGCAAACTCCGTTTCCATCACTCCACTTCCTGCGGGTCACTCTTGCCCGCCGGTCGGCCAACAATACATTACGCAAGCGGCTGGTCCTTCTGCTCCGCTGCCTGTGCCTGCTCGCTCTGGTTCTGGCGTTCTGCCGACCCTACCTTCCCCGCTTTGCCAAACAGCCCGAAACCGTCACCGTCGTTCTATGGGATCATTCATTCAGCATGCAGGCCGCACCGTACCGCGATTTTTTATATCGCGAATGCCTCCGGCAATTAGACCGGGCATGCGCCGAGGATCCCATGCTGCTGGGGCTCGTTTCGAAAGACGTGGCGTGGTCCGGGGAATTCACCGGGAAGGCGAACGATTTGCGCGCCTTTTTCGAATTACAAAAGGAGGGCGAGGGGAGCAGTTCGTTTGAAACCGCCCTGCGCCTGGCCGATTCCCTCCTGCTGACCATGCCCGGAAAGGCTAAAAAGATCATCCTTATTACGGATCGCCAGACCCTGCCATGGAAAGCCACCTCCATGGGAAAAAAACTCTCCCCGGGAATCGAACTCGACATCATTACTCCACCCGCTGGCGGGTTTATCAATGCCGCCGTAACAGCGGCTTCTCCACAAAAACCCTATGCCGGCGCCAACAGCAGGATTGCTGCGGATGTCACGCTGAGAAACTTTTCAGACGTCTTCCTGCCGGGGGTTCTGATCTGCCTGCTGGACGGACAGGAAACCGGGCGGCATCCTGTGGTTCTTCCGCCTCATTCCATCATCACTCGAACCATGGAATGTACGGGAAGCAAACCTCAGCATGGTGTCGAAATCCGGCTCGATGTGGCCGATCAGCTCCCCATCGACAACTCCTTCTGGCTGGCCCTCAACACCACTCCGTTACCGACAATCTGCGCCGGGCCGCTTCCCTCCGGAGATACCGACTTCCTGCAGATGGCCTTTAATCCGATGCCAAGCGCCTCCTCGGTCAATTGGATTGAATGGAACCCGAACCTCTCCCTCGAAAAAATTGCCCAGGCCGATTTGTTCGTCGTTCGCGACGGATTTTCTCTCAATACGGAAATCGGACAATGCTTCCTCAAAAAAATTCAGCAAGGCGGCTCTGCTGTGCTCTTGTGGAACAATGCTCCGAATATGCGCAATCTGCTGCTTCAGTTCGGTGTCGCGGCAGATCTGATTCCGAAGGAGCAGACCCAGGAGCTGGATTTTATCGACTTCGACCACCCCGTTTTCAAACCCTTTCTGAATGCGCAGGTCGGCGGCCTTTTTAACATTTTATTTTTCAGCCCGCCCGTTCTGACCCTGCCGGGAGACGCACAGATCTTAGCCGCCTATCAGGACGGAAGTCCCGCCATTGCGGAGCTTGCTGCCGGGAAAGGCCGCCTGATCGTCATCGCCTCCGGCATGGATCGTCGCCACACCGACTGGCCCACCCGCGCCTCCTATCTCCCCTTTTGGCGCGAACTATTCGATTACTGCAAAAAAGAACAGCGGAAGGAACAACCTCTTCAGGTTTCCTCCACCCCGCTCTTTATTCCGGGCCTTCAGCGGGCTCAGGCGCTGTCCTCGGGAGAACCGATCCTGCTGGAGCCATCCCGCCTCCCGGCTGAAAAAAGCGGGAATTACTTAGTATACATCGATGAAGTCCCGCGGATCGTCAGTATCAATGTCCCGCCGGAAGAATCCGATCCGGCACAACTGGAAACCTCCTTTGATCACAAAACACTGATGTCGACAGAGCCGGTTCAAAAAGAATTCGACGTCACCCAGCCTGTAGATCAGGGATCCTCTTTTTGGTTCGCCTTGTTTATTGTCGCAACGCTGGCCGCGCTGGGGGAAATGCTGCTGGCTAATCGTACGG
>JAQUXG010000109.1 GCA_028692515.1 Kiritimatiellales bacterium
TCGCATTCCAAACATTGGAAAAACTCTCGCTTCCGGTCGCGGTAAAACAGCTCCGTCGCTTCGCTGGCGCAAAGCGGGCAAACCGGAATGGATTCTTGTTTCGTCATAGGAGTGAAAAGCTACCACGCCTGCAGAACAACGCAAAAGAGCAATGGCTACAAAAAACACAAAAATGTACAAAAAGATTTTCCGAAGTCCTTCTCGTGAACTTTTGTGTTTTTTGTGGCTATGAAATCCAGATGCTCCGGATTCTGCCGCCGGATGGAATCCCCAAACCGCCGATGAACCCATTTGACGAAGAATTCGCAACCAATTAGACTCACCTCCATTCAGCGTCTGGCAATCTTGTTACGACGCTTATTAAATGAGGAGTCAAAGATGAGTGATAAATCTCAATCAAAACTGGCCTCACGCACGACTAAAAGCCTTTTGTCGGAGTCAGGGCAGTGTTTCGGTGGAACTTTTGGATTTCTTGTTTTGCTGAGTGTGGGAGGAGCATTTCAGAGGCGTGGTAGCTTTGTTGACGCACTTTATACGATAGGCTCTCTGTTGTTTATTCTCTATTTTAGCCTTAGATTTTTTTGCGTCCTGAAAGAGATTAAGCGAAGAGATGAATAAAACTGATTTTGAACTAAGTGGTTTGGTAGTTCCGGTACCGACGCCGTTTGCGGAGAGCGGGGCGATCGATTTCGGCGCGTTTTTGGCGCATCTCGATTGGCTGGCGGAGTGCGGCGTGCGCAATCTGCTGGTGAATGGAACGACCGGCGAGTTTTTCTCCCTGACTCCTAAAGAGCAGATGCAACTGCTTCAGGTGGCGCGCGAAAACTGGGATGGAATGATTATTG
The DNA here is from genome assembly GCA_028692515.1 of Kiritimatiellales bacterium. Lineage (GTDB taxonomy): Bacteria > Verrucomicrobiota > Kiritimatiellia > Kiritimatiellales > Tichowtungiaceae > Tichowtungia. The sequence continues at coordinate 846 of JAQUXG010000109.1, forward strand.
CCCACACTGGAAGTCCGGTACTTTTCCAAGCATTGGAAACTGCTCATGCCGCCGAGGAAATCGGAGCCGACTTTCTGGTGTCGCTGCCTCCGTTTTATTTTGCCGGTGCGCCCGGCTCCGGCCTCGTCCGCTGGTTTAACGAGCTGGCGGAATCGACCGAGCTTCCGCTGATTCTCTACAACTTTCCGAAGCATACCGGCAATCCGATGACGCCGGAGATTCTCTCGCAGATTCCGCATTACGGACTGAAAGATTCGTCAGCTGATCTTTCGCTGATTCCTGCGACGCCGCGCTACTTTGTCGGCGGCGACTGCAAGATTTCGGTCGCATACGCCGCTGGGGCTAAAGGCTTTGTCAGCGCCTCGGCCAATATCGATCCGCTTCCGTATATCCGGATCGAGCAGGAACAGACTCCGGAAAATCAATCGGCGGTCGATGCGGTCAACGCTCGCACCAACGGCCTGTTCGCAATCGCCCGAATCAAGCAGGCGCTTTCCGAAATCATTCCCGGTTATCCTTCACACGTCCGCCCGCCCCTGGCGCCCAATAAATAATTTAACAGAAGGAAACGAAGTTAACGAAGGGACGTCTGAACAGGAAAAAATGATTGGCTGAACGGCCTTCGTTGCCTTTGTTACCTTCTGTAAAATCATCATGAAAAATAAAATTTTATTCATCCAGCTTCCGATGCTGGATAACGACACCTTGGGACAACGCGAAAATTTTCCATTTGCCGGACTTTGGCTTTCGCACGCGCTTTCACAGCATCCGGAGGGTGAGTTCTGGGAAGTGGCGACTGCTCCGGCGGAGTGGGACGAGCTGGACAACGCCCATCTGATTCAAAAGGTGCTGGCGAGCGGCGTTTCAGCGGTGGCGTTTACACTTTGCCTGTGGAATGTGGAGCGCGCCATGCGGCTGGCCCGTCAATTGCGGGAGCTTCCCCCAAATCTGTTTTTGATGGCGGGCGGGCCGGAGGTTTCGGAGGATCATCCATTTTTACTGGAGCCTTGTTTTGACGCATTGGTGACCGGCGAGGGCGAGGCCGTCTTTCCGGAGCTGTTGAAAGGGCTCCGGATCGGCAAAATGCCCGCGTACGACAATGTGTTTCTCTCGGTTTCCGAAGGTTGGAAACGGGGGAGCAAGTCGCCGCCGCAGATTGATTTGGCCTCGGCTCAGATTCCGGTCGAAATGTTGAAGCCGTGTATTCAGACTCGGCCCTCGGTCTATATTGAAACCTCGCGCGGCTGTCCGCTGAGTTGTACCTATTGCCGTTATCACCATTTACAGAAGGGCGTGCGCGCGCTGCCCGCCGACGCCGCCGCCGTGCGAATTCAGCAGTTGCGTGATGCCGGAGCCAAAGAGATTCGCTTTGTCGATCCGACCTTTAATGCCCGTGCGGATTTTACCCGGTTGCTTGAACTGCTGGTGAAGATCAATCCGGATCGGAAGTTAGGTTTCTTCGCCGAGCTGCGCGCCGATACGCTGACGTCGGAGCAAGCGGATCTGCTGGCGCAGACGAACTTTCTGGATATTGAAGTGGGGGTGCAGAGTACCGATCCGAACGTTTTGCGCGCGATTCGCCGTCCCGCCAATATTGCGCAGGTGGAGCGCGGCATCCGCTTACTGACCGGCGCGGGCGTTCATGTGACGCTTGATCTGATGTACGGCCTGCCGAAACAAACTCTGGGTGATGTGCTCAGCAGTATCGAATGGGCGCGCAGCCTCGGAGGAAATATCAGCATTCAGTGCATGCAGACGCTGTTACTTCCGGGAACCGATCTGCGCGACCAGGCGGAGCAGTACGGAATCACGGCGATGGCGCGGCCGCCGTACGGGGTTGTTTCAACCTCTACGCTATCGGAAGGGGAGATAACGCAAATCGAGACGATGCTTCACGACAGCGATGATCTTCCGGCCGATCCGGTAACGCCGCGCTTTACCGGCTATTGGTTGAGCGGACTTTTCTCAGAGCAGGAAGGAAAGAACCGCCGCGCGCTGATGATTCGCGGCAAAGACCTCAATGCCCGGCGTAAGGAAATCTGCCAACAGATTGAGCAATCGGTTGCGAATGAGCCGGATATGCTTTGGCAGTTTGTGCTTTGCCCGGAAAATGAAGAGCCGCTCGAACTGTTGGAGACGATGATCCATACGATTCGCAAACAGCCGCCGCATCTGCTCGACCGTTACGCTTCGGCGGAGCTTTCCGGTCTGATCGCCTCGCGCCGGATTTTGGTTCGGTTGAAGAGGGGTCGTGAATATGACGAAGTTTGGCATGGGCAGGTCGAAGAACTGCTGGGCAGTCATTTTGCATAAGATTCAGTGTGAGATGATATCCAGCCAGTCACGTCTGTACTCACGATCGTGAGTACAGACGTGACTAACAGGATTGGAGTCGGCGGACGGCCTGAGACAGCAGTGCCTGATGCGTTTCCGCTACGCGCATTCCGACATAGTCAGGCGGATGCAGTTCTTTTGGAAGTAGCGGGTCGCCGGACATGGCTTGCGCATAGGCTAGATTGTCCATCCGGATGAGTTGCAATATGCCGCTTTCCGTGACTGTCGCCTGTTTAAGCTGATTTAGGTTTTCGCTGGCAAACAGGAGGTAGTATTCCTGAAGTCGGTTGATGGATTTAAAGTCCCAGGCCTCTGTTACAACGGATTGGTCTCCGAATCCGAGAACGGTTCGGGACTCAAAGAGAAACGCAACGCTGTCAACACAGGCGGCGTGATTCAGATCATCATAATCAGCGCGGACATCCCGGGGAGTGACCCATACGCTTTTCTGCAGACACCCGAACCGGCGTTTTTTCAAAAAGGCGCGTAAGGTATCCCGGTAAGAACGCTGACTTTCCGGTACGTCGAACATCAGGATATACCACCACTTGTTCCAGCGCTTATTCCAATGTGTTTGCGGGTGGAGATAGGCGGGAAGTGTTTTGTAGGCCGTGTCGGTGAGGGTGATTTTTGGAAGAGCTCCGTCAGATTTTGATTTGGCAATTAATCCAGCCTTTTCAAGCCGAGTTACGGAGGCGTCAAAGGCCCGCTGGTTTGGATAACAGCTTTTGTACAGCGTACTCAGACCCCGTGAGAGTACAACCTCTGCCGCACCGGACAGCAAGGCAACCAGCTCGTCACAGGCTCTGCGGCGGATGACAGGCAGCGATATGTCCGGATGATGAAACGGTTTCCATTGCATGGGGATATCCTTCGCACATCTATGCCGAATTGTCACGTCTGTACTCACGATCGCGAGTACAGACGTGATGTAAAAACGACATCCAGTCGGTTAGGCTTGTTTGCTCCGGAGGAATCGCTACATTGCCCCACCTTATGGCACTCCTCAGTTTACAGAATATCAGCATCGCATTCGGCGGCCCCAAACTGCTTGATGGCGTGACGCTTCAGATCGAGCCGGGCGAGCGAATCTGTTTGCTCGGACGCAACGGCGAAGGAAAGTCCACGCTGTTGAAAATCGTCAGCGGCGATGTCGAGCCGGATGGCGGAGAAATTGTCCGTTCTCGCGATGTTCGCATTTCCCGGTTGACCCAAAAGGTGCCGCAGGAGGTCAGTGGAACGGTTTTCGATGTGGTTTCCAAGGATTGGAACCACGAACACGCGCTGGACCATCCGGTAGAGAAGGCGATCTCTCTGCTGGGGCTGGATCCTGAACAGGAGTTTTCGTCGCTTTCCGGCGGAATGCGCCGTCGCACTCTGCTGGCTAAAGCACTGGTTAATGAGCCGGATCTACTGATTCTTGACGAGCCGACCAATCATCTGGATATCGAGTCGATCCAATGGTTGGAAAATTTTCTGCTGCGCTGGCGCGGCACGGTTTTGTTTGTTACCCATGACCGCGTATTTTTGAAAAAGCTGGCGACGCGCATCATCGAGCTGGATCGCGGCCAGCTGACGAGCTGGGCCTGCGATTATGAAACCTATCTGGTTCGCCGTCAGGCATTGCTCGAGGCCGAAGAAGGCCAGCGGGCGGAGTTCGATCGCAAGCTGGCGCAGGAAGAAGTCTGGATTCGCAAAGGGATCAAGGCCCGCCGAACCCGTAATGAAGGGCGCGTGCGCGAGCTGGAAAAACTACGCAAAGAGCGCGGCCAGCGACGGGAGCGGGTCGGCACGGTCAAGCTTCAGTTGAATGAGGCGGAGCGGTCAGGGCGGAAGGTGATTACGGCGAAGGATGTTTTTTCCGGATACGACGGGGCGGACATTATTGAAAACTTTTCTGTTGAGATTTTGCGTGGCGACCGGATCGGCGTTATCGGCCCGAATGGTTGCGGAAAGTCGACACTGCTTAACACGTTGCTGGGGCATCTCGCGCCGAGAATCGGTGAAATCATACACGGTACAAAGCTTGAAGTGGCTTATTTCGACCAGCACCGCATCACACTGGACGAAACCAAAAGCGTGAAGTGGAATCTCTGCGGCGACAACGAATATGTGAACACCTGCAGCGGGCGGCAGCATGTAATTGGCTATCTGCAGAATTTTCTTTTTTCACCCGCCGATGCCAGACAGCCCGTCGGCTCTCTCTCCGGCGGCGAGCGCAACCGGCTGATGCTGGCTAAACTTTTTGCCCAGTCCTCCAACGTGCTGGTGCTGGACGAACCGACCAACGATCTCGATGTTGAAACGCTTGATCTGCTCGAAGAGCTGTTGGTGGATTATCAGGGCACCGTGTTGCTGGTCAGCCATGACCGCGCCTTTTTAAATAATGTGGTAACCGAAACTCTTGTGTTTGAAGGCGACGGAGTGATCAATGAATACATCGGCGGGTATGACGACTGGTTGCAGCAGAAGGCTGCGGCCCGGAGTCAGGAGTCAACAAGCCGGAATCAGAAAGCGGATGAGCCAAAGAAGCTTCAAAAACGCAAGCTGAGCAACCGTGAGCGCGAAGATCTCAAAAATCTCCCCAAACGGATTGAGAAACTCGAAGCGGAGCTGGAGGCCCTGAGTCAGAAGTTGAAGAATCCTGACTTTTATCGCGGGCCGGCCGACGAAATCAAAACCGTGACCGAGCGGGCCGAGGCGGTTCCGCATGAACTTGAAATTGCTTTTGCCCGCTGGGCGGAACTCGACGGACTTTCGTAGAGGCTGTTTATGTGGATTACACTGGCGTTAATTTCATCCCTGCTTCTCGGGCTGTATGACGTTTGTAAAAAGCACGCGCTGAATCATAATGCAGTGCTTCCCGTTCTGTTTATTTCCG